>CAIXUF010001421.1 GCA_903922535.1 Candidatus Hydrogenedentota bacterium | reverse complement strand
CGATGGCGATTTCGTCTTTGCCGTCGCCGTCCACATCCATCGCATAAGGATAGTGGCCCGTGTTGCAGGCGGCGTCCCACAGCGGCTTCAACTGGTCGTCCATGACCCAGAAATGGGTATAGCGGTCCTTCACCAGGATGTCGGCGGCACGGCCGATACCGCGCGTGTCACAGAAGAACATGCTGTCGCCGAGAATGCGCGGGAACTTGTTGTAGCCCTTCTTCGAGTCCTTGGGCGATTCGGGCATGGGCGCCTTGCGGAGCGTCTTGCCAGTGGCGCCGTCGGCCACGACAATCTCCTGGTTCATGCAGTAGATCACCTCGTTGCTGCCGTCACCGTCGAGGTCGTGAATCTGAAAGGCCACGTCGTTGGTCAGCGTTTCCTTCCACGGGTCCGGCTCGCCAATTTGCCAGAGCACCTTGCCGTCGAAGTTCGCCGCGGTCAAGCAGCTTAGCTCGCTGTTGGCGTCCTTCGGCCCGTAATGCGCCACCTGGCCGAAGAGAATGTCCACCTGCCCGTCGCCGTCGAGATCGCCGAAGCGCAGGTTGCGGCCCACGCCGTAGCCGTCGATGTTGAACTTGCGCCAAACCACTGGCTTGGGGTTCTTTGCCTGCAAGTCGCGCAGTTCCGTTTCGCGACTGGACACCGCCGTGTCGAACTTTGCCTTGGACTCCTCGGTCATTGTCACAGTAACACCGGTGAAACGGGATGGCTGATCGGCCAGCAGGCCAATGCCGCCCGCGCCGAACGCGGCGTCCTTTGCCTCGAGCACGGGCCCACCGGCCACTTCGGCAAGGATGTGGTCACCCGTCAGGGTCACCACCGTCTCCCGGTACTCCCCGATCTTACCCCCACAGTCCGCCTCGGCCAGGGTGTCGATGTTCAGTTCGTGAAACGCCCTGCCCTGATTGACGCGGCGCAGCACGGCCTTGGGGCCGTCGAAACCGAAGAAGTAGTAGCTGCGGTCGTTGTGGCAGCGAAAGACCACGCCGCACCACCCACCGTTCTGGTCCTGTGCAATACTTGCCCGCAGCGTGTAGTCCTGCCACAACGGGTCGCCCGCGACAAGCATGGGGTGCGTGTCCTTGGCTTTGTTTTTGTAGAACATGGCCGCCGCACGACGACCGCCGTCATCCACGATGCGCCACGCACACTGCGAGGCCGCGTCGGACTTGTAGGTGGACACGGACCATCCCTGTACAGGCGCGCAGGCGGGCAGGTAGTGGTATTCGGCCGCGGCACCCACCACACCCATGATGACGCCGCTCGGCATTGCGGCGAAATGGCCCTCAAACACGGGCAGATCAGCCGCGCCCGCTGTCGCAACAACAAGGGCCAGGAACAGGGGAAAGCAGCATTTCATCTTTCTACCTTTCAGCACATCCGCCACCTCCCGCTTCCGATAAGACTTACACCCGACCCGAAGAAACCCAAAATGGTTCCGCTGACATAAATCAGTATAATGGTACACATCCTCAGAGCCAAAGGAGACGAATCATGCGTCATTATTGCCTTTATCTTCTCGTCGCGTTGGTTGCCGCCACCGGGATGGCCCGCGCCCAAGGTCCGGAGAACATTGCGCTGGGCGCAGCGTGCACCTTTAGTCCTCCGCCAAACTATGCCTACTGCACCGATGCCGAAGACGCGAAGCAGCTTACGGACGGGAAGTATGTGGAGGGGTATTTCTGGACGCAGCCGGGGACGGTGGGCTGGGCGGGATGCGGGCAGGTAATCATCACGCTGGACCTGGGTGCGGACAAACCGATCTCGGGGCTGTCGTTCAGCACGGCGGCCGGGGTCGCAGGCGTCCACTGGCCGGGGGCCATCGCCGTTCTCGTGGCGGGCGAGGACGGCCTGTTTCACGACGCGGGCGATCTGGTTTCGCTAAGCGCACAGAAGGCCGCGCCACCCGCAGAGGGCTATGCCACGCATCGCTTCACCACGGATGCACTGCACACGCACGGCCGCAAGGTGGCGCTGGTGGTCTTTGGCGATGCATTCATTTTCTGCGATGAAATTGAGGTGTGGAAGGGGGAGGATGCGTGGGTGAACGAGCCGCTGCCCGGTGCGGGTGTGGCTGATTTGGGTGAACACGTCACCCGGCTGCTCACCTCAAACGGCGTGAAGCGCCGCATCACCACGGACATCGCGGCGGTGCGCAAGGCGGCGGAGGAACTTGGAGAGGATGCGCGGAAGGGGATCAACGCGGAACTGGACGAGTTACTTGCGGAAGTGGATACGCTGCCCACCGAATACGGCCCCGATTTCAAGACGATCCTGCCGTTGAATCCGACCCATGCGAAGGTGTTTGCCGCGTTGGCGCGGGTGTGGCGGGAAAAGGGACTCAAGGAACCGGTGGTATGGGCGGCGGACCCGTGGTACCCGATGGAACTTTGTCCCGCACTCCCGGGCCCTGCGGGCGCAGGCGCGGGGCGGCTGCATCTCGACATGATGCAGAACGAAACCCTCTCGGTGGCCTTCAACATGGCGACCGCCGACAAAGCCGACATGGGCATTGAAATCTCCGGGCTACCCAACGACCTGAAGAAGCCCTGCATGGAGCTGCGCCTGGTGGCATGGACCGACACGCGCCTGGGCGAACCGGTGGCGGCGGCGCTGTTGCCTGTGAAAAACTTTGAACGGAGCTATTATCCGCGCACGGTTCCCGGACTGGTGCAGCAGGTGTGGCTGACGGTGAATTCAAAGGAACTGCCGCCGGGAACCTATGACGTGATGCTGGGGATCGGTGAACGGCCGCTGCCGCTCACGATACAGGTGTACCCGTTCCGTTTCCCCGACCGCCCCACGTTGCACATGGGCGGATGGGACTACACGAACGTCGTTGGACAGCGCGAAGTGACCGACAAGAACCGGGCCGCGCTGGTAAAGATGCTGCGCGAATATTTTGTCGACTCGCCCTGGGCGGTGAACGCCGCGCTGCCCTTCGGCAAGTATGACGCCGCCGGTGCGATGACCACGCCTCCGGACACGGCGAATTTTGACGCGTGGCGGCAGATCTGGCCCGATGCGCGGCAGTACTGCGTGTTTGCGGCCGTGGGTGGCAAGCTGGAGCAGTGGGCCGCGGGCACGCCCGAGTTCGACCGAGCCGTGGGTGACTGGGCAAAATTCTGGGCGCAGCACATGCGCGACGGCGGCCTCGACCCGGCGCAGTTGATGGTGCTGCTGGTGGACGAGCCCTATGAGGCCGCGATGGACACGGTCATCACGGCGTGGGCCAAAGCGATCCACGCCTCCGGCGCGGGCGTCCGCGTATGGGAAGACCCCACCTACAACGACATGGGCAAGGCCACGCCGGAGATGGTCTCCGAATGTGACGTGCTCTGTCCGAACCGTCCGCTGTTTCATGCGGCCGGCGAGGCCTACCGCAGCTTTTTTGCCGAACAGCGCGCCAAGGGCAAGGCGCTGGAGTTCTACTCGTGCAGCGGCCCCATGCGGCAGCTTGACCCGTACAGCTACTGCCGCCTGCAAGGGTGGGACTGCTGGCGCTACGGCGCCGTGTCGTCCTACTTCTGGGCCTTTGCGGACGCGGCGGGTAGCTCGTCATGGAATGAGTATCCGCAGCCGCGGGCGTCGTTCACACCGCTGTTCATCGACGCGGACACGGTGGTCGCCGGAAAGCACCTGGAGGCGATGCGCGAGGGGGTCGAGGACTATGAGTACCTCGTCATGCTGGACAAGGCGCTCGAGGCCAACAAGGGCAAAGGCATCGCCTATTACCGGGAGAACGCCAAGAGACTGCTCAAGGAACTGCCCAACATGGTGTGTGCGGCAATTCCCGAGAATGGGCAGTTCCCCTGGAAGGCTTCACTCCAGCCACCGCGCGCCGACATGGCGCGGGCGAAGATTCTGCAAATGCTCATGGCGATCGAGAAGGACAAAAAGTAATTTCAAGGGTGAAAGGTGAAGGGTAAAGGGTGAATTTGAGCCTCCGGATTGGCGATGTGTGGAGGCCTGCCATGGTCCCGACAGGATCGAGTAGCATTTTTGCGTGTTTGCTTTTACCCAAAGGAAAAGCATGATGCCCAGGAACTTCCTTCTAGTCTTTTTGTTTTCAGCGGCAGTGTTTGCGGCGGGCGCAGGCCGCGCCGAGGGACCGGTGAACATTGCGCTGGGCGCGGCGTGCATGTTCAGTCCCGCGCCGAACTACTCGTACTGCACGGACGCGGACGATGTGAAACAGCTTACGGACGGGCAGTATGTGCGGGGGTATTTCTGGACGCAGCCGGGCACGGTGGGCTGGTACGGATGCGGGCAGGTGATCATCACGCTGGATTTGGGCGCGGACAAGCCGATATCGGGGCTGTCTTTCAGCACGGCGGCGGGCGTGGCGGGGGTGCAGTGGCCGAAGTCCATTGCCATTTTTGCCGCGGGAGAAGACGGGCTCTTTCATGATGTGGGTGACCTGGTCACGCTGAGCGCCCGCAAGGGCGCGCCCGTGGCCGAAGGCTATGGCACGCATCGTTTCACCACGGACGCGCTGCACGCACACGGACACAAAATCGCGCTGGCGGTGTTCGGCGACCCCTTTGTCTTTTGCGACGAGATCGAGGTGTGGAAAGGCGAAGACGCATGGATGGATGAACCGCTGCCCGGCGCGGGGGTGGCCGATGTGCGCGAACACGTTACCCGGCTGCTCACGTCCACCGGGGTGAAGCGCCGCATCACCAACGACATTGTCCCGGTGCGCAAGGCGGCGGAGAGCATCCGGGAAGACGCACAGAAGCAAATCAACACCGAACTCGACACGGTGCTCAGGGAAGTGGACACGCTGCCCACGGAATACGGCCCTGATTTCAAGACCATCCTGCCGCTCAATGCAACGCACGCGAAGGTGTTTGCCGCGTTGGCAAAGGTGTGGCGGGAGCGGGGGGCGAAAGAACCCGTCGTTTGGGCGGCAGATCCGTGGTATCCGATGGAGCTTTGCCCCGCGGTGCCGGGGCCGGCCGGGGCGGCCGCGACGGGGCTGCATCTTGACATGATGCAGAACGAGACCCGTTCGGTGGCCTTCAACATGGCGATCGCCGCAGACGCGGAAATGGGCATTGATATCACCGGGATGCCCGACGATCTGAAAGCGCCCTGCATTGAGGTGCGCACCGTGGCGTGGACCGACACACGCATGGGCGATCCGGTGGCGGCGGCGCTGCTGCCCGTGAAGGAATTCGAAGGCAGTTATTACCCGCGCGTGATTCCGGGGCTGGTACAGCAGGTGTGGCTGACGGTGAACTCGAAGGAATTGCCGCCGGGAACGCTGGATGTGATGGTGAAGGTGGGCGGGCAGCCGATGCCGCTGACGATACAGGTCTACCCGTTCCGTTTCCCGGATCATCCCACGCTGCATCTGGGCGGATGGGACTACACGAATGTGGTCGGGCACCGCGAGGTGACGGAGAAGAACCGCGCAGCGCTGGTGGGGATGCTGCGCGGCTGTTTTGTGGATTCCCCCTGGGCGATGAGCAGCGCGCTGCCTTTCGGCACATATGACGCCACGGGCGCGATGACGGCACCGCCGGACACGGCGAATTTCGACGCATGGCGCGCACTCTGGCCCGACGCCCGGCAATACTGCGTGTTTGCCGCCGTGGGCGGCAAGCTGGAGCAGTGGGTCATGGGCACGCCGGAGTTTGATCGGGCTGTGGGTGACTGGGCGAAATTCTGGGCGCAGCATGTGCGCGACTTGGGTCTGGATCCGGCGCAGTTGCGCGTGCTGCTGGTGGACGAGACCTCGAATGCCAAGATGGATGAGATCATTACGGCCTGGGCCAGGGCGATCCACGCCTCGGGCGCGGGCATCCGCGTTTGGGAGGACCCGACCTATCAGGACATGGGCAAGGCCACACCGGAAATGGTGGCGGAATGCGACGTGCTCTGCCCCAACCGTCAGTTGTACCTCCATGCCGGTGAGGTCTACCACGCGTTCTTCGCCGAACAGCGCGCCAGGGGAAAAGCGATTGAGTTCTACGCCTGCAGCGGCCCCATGCGCCGACTTGACCCGTACACCTACTGCCGCCTGCAGGCGTGGGACTGCTGGCGCTACGGCGCCGTGTCGTCCCACTTCTGGGCCTTCGCCGACGCGGCGGGCGGCTCGTCGTGGAACGAGTATCCCCAACCGCGCGCATCCTATACGCCGCTGTTTATCGACGCAGACACGGTTGTCGCGGGCAAGCACCTGGAGGCGATGCGCGAGGGTGCCGAAGACTACGAGTATCTTCTAATGCTGGACACGGCCATCAAGGACCGCAAGGGCGACCCCGACGACCGCGAGGAAATAAAGGAGATGTTGCGCGAACTGCCCGGACGGGTGCTCGCCGCGATTCCCGCAGGAGGAGAGTTCGCCTGGAAGGCATCTCCCCTGCCGCCGCGCGCTGACGCGGCAAGGGCGGAAATACTGCAGGCACTGATGACCCTGGAGCGGGATGAAAAGTAACCCCTTGGGCTTCCCCGTGCCGCGGAGAATCCAGACACGCTGGGGCCGTGAGCACAGAATCCAGAAGCTGGAATGTCATCCTTGGCCTTGTGCGACGCCCACACATCCCCCTCCTCTTTCAAAGGGGGGCCTGGTACTGCCGCTCACACTTGCCTACTGCGTCACCACCCCGCCCACAAGCTCATTTATGTCCGCAATATTGTGGCGGACACAGTAGTCTTCAAGCCCCTGCACCACGCGAAGCGCGGTGTCCGGCTGCCGGAATGAGGCGCAGCCCACGGCCACGGCGCGCGCACCGGCGAGAATAAACTGCACCGCGTCGCCCGCATCGCAGATGCCGCCCATGCCGATGATCGGGATCTTCACCGCGCGCGCGGCATCCCACACCATCTTGACGGCCACGGGCCGGATTGCCGGGCCGCTCAGCCCGCCCACCATGTTGCTCAGGATCGGGCGTCGCGTTTCGGGGTTGATGCCCATGCCAATCAGCGTGTTGATGAGCGACAGCGCGTCGGCGCCCGCCTCCTCCGCGGCCAGCGCGGGCTCGGTGATGTCCATCACATTGGGCGTGAGTTTCACGAACACGGGCAGTCTCGTGGCCGACTTGACGATACGGGTGTACTCGGCCACGCGTTCGGGCGACTGGGCGACGAGCTTGCAGCCGCCGGTTTCACGCGCGTTGTGCACGTTCGGGCAGGAAAGATTCGCCTCAATGGCGTCGG
>CAIXUF010001420.1 GCA_903922535.1 Candidatus Hydrogenedentota bacterium | reverse complement strand
GCGCCGATCCGGCCCGCACGGCCATGGTCGGCGACCGGCTCTACACAGACATGGAAATGGCGCGCCGCGCCGCCATGGTCTCCATTCTTGTGTTCAGCGGGGAAACCACGCAAGACGCCCTTGACCGTGCTGAATGGCGTCCCGAGTTCGTGTTTTCCTCCGTGCGGGAACTGGGTGAGGCAATGGGCGGGGCCTGCCGCAAGAACTGAAACGTCACCTTCTTCCCAGGTTTGTTCCGGCCATCATGGAGTAAACAGACCGTACACTTGGCCCATTCTGGTAATAGCACTTTCATTACGGGAATAAGGGTAGTTGCCATACGGATTGCCATCGCAGGTGTAATTCTTAGAGTATTTCAATTCCACAATACATGGCCGTGCTTTGTCGGCGGGAAGGGAATAATCATATCCACCCCAAGGATAAGGGCCATTATAAGGAATCATGGTCAACTTCATTGATTCTGCAATGTGAAGAGCCATGGTGTGCGCGACCGTACCTTGGCCATCGTCACAGTCGCATACGCTAATCCCTTCCCCATCGTTCGTCATTGTCCAGGTAAAAGACTCGATCCATTTTCCAGAGGGGTGCATTGTACCGGACCAGTTTTCTACAGTATCGCCGTTATCTTGGTTCTCGTAGTGGCCGCTGAAACCCATACCTTTCCAAGTTAAGCCACAAGACACGGTATAGTTCCAATCCTGTTCCTGGACCGGACCCATAAAAAAGGTATCCACGGTCATCATGAGATTCTTCATGCTCTGCAGACCCACAGATTCCGCTCCGAATGACCAGCGGACGCCCGCGTCCGGATATGCGGTGGTCGCGCTCTTGTTGGTCACGATCATTTGCAGCATGAACGGAGGGGCAGGCAATCCGCTGATCGTGCTCAGGTCAACCGTCAGCGGGCTGTTCATCCCGACTTCGCCCAAGACGGAACTTATAAAATCCGTCTTCCTGAGTTTCTCCATTTTGTACCACCGGACTTGAACGGCGGTATCGGCGGTCAACCCCTCGGGGAAAAAGTACACCACCTGGTCTTCCGGTTTCGCGGGCATGTAGTTGACCTTGATTTGAAACAACGTCGCGCTGACGGGCGGAAGCGGCCCCTTGGAATACTGCCACTGTTTCAACTGTGAATCACCGGTCAGATTGAAGAGCGTGCTCGGCCGTGAGTCCGTGACTTGGGCGCCAATCCATTGAGCCGACAGTCTTCGCGTCCTTACGGGGTCGTCAAACCAGGTGCTTAGTTCACCACCGTATAGCTTGCGGCAAAACGCCTGCCAGTCTATCCGCCAAGACATCCCGCTCATCATGTCAAGGGCATGGATGGGCGTTCCACCGTTGTGAAGGTCTTGCCAAAGCGCGCCGACGGTGGTGGGAATGTTCCCATGGGCTTCAACGAGATAGCGCATGAACAGTCCCGAAGCGTACTCATGGCTCTGGGAATTGCGCTTGTTACCATTGTTTCGGCACTCGGTATTCGTGGCGTCGAGGAGTCCATTCAGGGGAAGGCGCCCCTCGTTTCCTATAGCAACGTCAGGATAGTGGGTTGCGGGGCCGCAGAAAGGCCATTCGCTCCAAATGGAAGAGGCCTCCATCATCCAGTCTTGATCACCGGCGCCTCCTCGTTTTCGCACGTAGTTGTATTGGAGAACGTGAAACAGCTCGTGGACGGCCGCGGCGCGGACGTCTTCGATACGCTGAGCGCGCTGAGGCTCTTGTCCAGGCTCGTCTATTTCGCGTAATTTGTACAAGTTGTAGTCGATGCTGTCGGCGTTGGGCCCCCACAAGTAGCTACGGTCCGCCATGCCAATGACATCGTCAGACCGCCAGGAAAGGGAAATGCACATCGGCCAACTGTCCGTAGTCCGAAGTATGAACAGCAACCCGACTTTCTTTGTGAGAAAGTCATACGCTTCTTCCAACTCTAAGCCCAGTGTTTCGATTCTGGGGCGGAGGGTTGGCCAGAACGGCTGCTCCACGACAGTTGGGGGAACATTCAGACAAAAATGATCTGTATAGAATTCAGCCGTCTCTCCCTCAATATAGATGAACATTGGCAACATTGGCGGTGGCAAAGGTGCCTTTGGAGAAGCTTTTGCGGAACTTCCAGGCAATTGAAAGCGCGCCTTGCCGCCCCCAAATGTGGCGGGTACGGGTTCCCGGCTGAATTGCGTCTGCTGCGGCGACGGCTGATAGCCCGGGGTTGCCACAAACACTTGTGCGTCATCGGCCAGGGCGCCCGTCAGAGAGACCTCCACCTCGATGGTGCCATGCTCTTCCGGCAGTCCGGTCAGGATGTATTGGGCAGCAACGTCATTCTCTTCGAGGGGATCCATCCGGCTTACCGACAATGTCGCGGACTCCGTGAGCGCCCCCGCCGGAACGGTTGCGAGAAAGCCATCAGCCGCGAGAGTGCCGCCCGCCGTCCCAATGTCTGCGTTTGCGGCGGCCCCAAACCAAACACCGTCAAGGCACGTGAATCCGGCGCCGCTCGAATCGGTGTTCTGAATCCATGTCTCCGGTTGGGAGTCCACGATGGAATAGGTTCCCGCAGGCAGGGGTGTATTCGGGGTTGCGCGCCACAGGGTTGGTGTTCCCGTGTCGGAGGTTATGGCGCTTGCGTGCCACGGACCAAGAACGGTGCCATCCGGCATTGTGATGGAAATATCTCCGCCGTTTGACGTCTCTGCACCGGCGGCATGCCAGGTGGACAACACGGCAACGAGCGCCGCTTTGTCGAGGGTTACTTCCGTGGTCGCGGCCGCACCTGCCGACGCGGCCGCATCGTTGTGATTGTCGAAAAGCGGGACGGTGTCAAAGGAAGGCTCGGAGACAAACACAAATACCGCAGTCACGGTCTTATCGGCATCCATGGTGAGCGTGGCCGGGTTGGCCTTGCCTGTCAGCGCGCCTTCCCAGTGGTCGAACTGCCACAAAGCAGGCGCAACGGGGGGCAGTGTGACGTTTGTTCCGGCGTCATAGACGCCACCGGCGGGATCAAGGTCCACAAGGCCGTCGCCCCTGATGTTCACGGTCAACGTGAACTGCTCGTTCTCCACGAATACGGCCGTCACGGTCTTGTTGGCGTCCATGGTGAGGGTGGCCGGGTTGTCGCTGCCCGATAGATCCCCTTCCCAATGGTCAAAATGCCACCCCGATGCCGCCGTTGCCGTCACCGTTACCGATGCGCTGGCATTGTACGTGCCCCCGCTTGGATTGAGCCCCACCGAGCCCTGGCCGGTGACCGCTGTTGTCAGCGTGAAGCTCTGCACAAACACGGCCGTCACGGACCTGGTGGCGTTCATGGTAATCGTCACCGGGTTGGTGCTGTCGCTGAGGTCACCCGTCCAGTGGTCGAATGACCAGCCGCCGCCCGCAGCCGCGGTGACCGTAACGGAGGCTCCGGAGGCGTAGCTGTACGTGCCCGGCGCGGGATCAACGGTTCCAGTGCCCGAAACCGCCGTCGTCAACGTGTAGTTCTGCAGGTCCTGCTCGAATACGGCGGTCACCGATTTGTTGGCGCTCATTGTGATGGACGCGGGATTCGTCCAGCCGGAGAGGTCGCCGCTCCAGTTCCTGAAATGCCAGCCGCTGCCCGCCGTCGCCGTGACCGTCACGGAGGCGCCTGAGGCGTAGCTGTGCGTGCCCGCCGAAGGGTCAACGGTTCCGGTGCCCGAAACCGCGGTTGTCAGCGTGTAGTTCTGCCCGTCTTGGACGAACACCGCCTTCACGGACTTGTCGGCATCCATGGTGAGCGATGCGGGGTTGGCCGCACCGGTTAGGTCGCCTTCCCAATGGTCGAAACGCCAGCCTGCGGCCGCAGTGGCCGCGATCATGACGGCGGTTCCGACCGCGTAACTGTGCGTGCCGACGGACGGGTTTGCGGACCCGCTGCCCTCCGCCGTGACAGTCAGCGTCACCTGCTGCTGGACAAACACCGCCGTTACATGCATGTCGGCGGAAATCTGACATGTCGCCGGATTGGCGCTTCCGGTGACATCCCCCTCCCAGTGGTCGAATGTCCACCCCGCCGCCGCCGCCGCCGTCATCGTGACTGTTTCTTTGTCTTTGTAGGTTGTGGCGCCGACTGGAGGGTCCGTCGTGCCGCTGCCGGTGACGGCCATTGTCAGGGAGTGTTTCCCGCAGCCCGTGAGACTGAGAGCAAGGGGCAGGATGACAATGAGACAGAAGAGAATTCGAACACTTTTCATGACTGAAATCCTTCCGAGAATTGCCCGCTTGCGACGGTTCAGCAGGAATTGGAGAATCGCCGCACTTCTCAGGCGGCTACAGTCGGTCGTAGCCGGTCATTCAATTACGTCTTCTTGGGGCCTGTCAGACCTGCTATTCTGAAGAAGTTCTGTGAAGAGGCTGTAACACCGACTGCCTGTCACCCCGCACCCTGCCCATAGGTTTGGCTGGTCTCACCGGGCTATCACTTGACTGGCTCCTCGTCGGGATCGCCAGTTTCTGTTCTTTCCGGCGCCTCCACTTTACCCCTGTTTCTTTGTCTTGTCAATATCATTTTTCACATATTCTCGGAATGTGGATGAAACCTTCTGCGCCCCGTCCTTGTCCGATTGTTGAACAGGAGAACTGACCCATGCGTTTTCGAAAAGGCTTCACGCTGATAGAGTTGCTTGTCGTCATTGGCATCATCGGGGTGCTTGCCGCCATTCTGCTGCCTGCCCTGGCCCGCGCGCGGGAGGCCGCGCGGCGCGCCTCCTGCGCGAACAACCTCACGCAGATGGGGCTGTCATTCAAGATGTATTCCGGGGAGAGCAAGGGACTGTTTCCGCCCATGCACGGCAGGAACTGCGACGGTTCCCATCCGGACGCGCTGGCCGCATCGCCGGACATGACGGTCCTGTATCCTGAATATGTGACTGATTTTGCCGTGCTCATCTGCCCCAGTTCCCCTTATGCGGCCACACCGCTGGTGATGTGGGACCAGGGCAAGAATCCCTCGACCGCGTGGGAGTATGCGAAGAAGGAGGGCAAGATGCCCTCCGCGGGCAACGGGGTTGTGGAGCCCTGCGAGGTCTATGACCATCCCTATCTGTATTTTGCCTGGGCGCTGAGTTCCCCGCTCATGAGCGATGTGGAGACACTCAACAATCTGGAATTCGACCTGCTTGACCCCGCCAACAGCCTGTTTCAGCAGATTGCCTCGGATTTTACAAAGGCCGACCAGGATTGGAAGCCGGCCCGGCCCTTCTCGGCGCAGGGGCTGGGAAGCATTGTCCACCGCACGCGCGAGGGTGTTGAGCGCTTCTTTGTGACGGACATCAACAACGCCGCGGCCGGATCACAGGGTGAAACCGACATACCCGTGATGTGGGACGCCCTATCCGGTGAGGATATCAGCCACTACAACCACATTCCCGGCGGGATCAATGCGCTGTTCATGGATGGGCATGTGGAGTTCCTGAAGTGGGTGTCCGGTTCGGGCACCCCGAACACGGGGAACCGTTTTCCCTGCAATGGCGGCGGACTCCTGATTCACCGCTCCACCCACACGGGCCACCATACCCAGGGTTGAGATGAACAGCCGCTGTAGTCTCGCAAAACACGGACAGGCACAGACGAACACGGACGGACTTGGAGCAGCAGAGCCGCGACCAAAAGAAGGGTCTGGGGTCTTGGGTCTTGGGTCTAGTGAGGCGAGCGGAGGAAATAGTGGTACGGAATAATGCAGAAGACGTATTAACATGGATTGACGGGATGTACAGGCTTGTGTACAGGATGAACCAAAGCAGCGAGGCCGCCCCGTCCCTCTGTGTGCCTCTGTGCCCTCTGTGGTGCATATCCTTGAAGCGGAAAGACTTGCGGGGATGCCAGCATAAGAATCTTCGAAAGGTTCGATGAAGTTGGCGGACAGTAGTACGGAAAGGACACGGAATAAGCAGCACGAAAATCACCGCGTCTTGCGACGATTTCGAGACATAGTAGTACAGATGTCGATACGGGTTTTGTCTGCGTTTCGCGGCCTTGCCGGATTCAGGCGGAGATGGCGGCGGGCTTGGGCGGGGTGAATTCGCAGACCAGTGGCATGTGGTCGGAGAACCGCACGGGCGGCACGCGAAAATCGGTCACCCGTATTTCGGGGCTGTGCAGGATGAAATCGAGCTGCCGCCTGGGCGCGTGGCTGGGGAAGGTGGCCAGTCCCTCGCCGTTGGCGTTCACCAGCCCGGCCGCGCCCATGAACAGGTCCAGTTCGCGGTCCCCCCAGAATGCATTGAAGTCGCCCGCCACAATCATGGGCTTCGTGACGTGCTTGAACAGGCTGTACAGATCGCCAAGCTGGTACTGGCGATGGCGGTACTTGAGCGAAAGATGCACCAGAAAAATGGAGAAGGCGTCGAATTCGAGTTCGATGACCAGCCGCTTCACGCCGTGCTTGAAGAAATGAAACTGGCTAGCCGTGATGGACTGGTTGGTGATGAAGGCGTTGCCCTGCCGCCGCAGGACCGGCAACTGGCGCACCAGCGAGGATGTGCCGTATTTCGACTCGTACACATGGCTGTATCCCATTCTGCGGGCGATGTATTCGGCTTGGTTCAGGTCTCTTGAACGGTAGGAACCCTCGTCCACCTCGACCAGGCCGATAATGTCCGGGTCCTCCCGTCCCAGAAACTCGGCGATCCGCTCCAAGTTCTTCTTGCTGGGCCTGAACAGGCCGGAGAAGGGGAGGGGAAAATGATATCCCATGCCAGCCCCCGTGGCGTAGCGTATATTATACAGCGCGAACTTCATCGTATTGCAGTTTTCACGTATTTGTTGAAAGGAATAAGAGCTATTCTACTCCTCAGCGGGGCATATATTGCAAGGCTGCGACCGAGCCGGGTTGGATTCCATACGACATAACTGTAACATGAACGCTCCCGGGATGACAGCGCAGCATGGAACCTGAACGACTTTCCAAGATTATGGCCCGGCGGGGACTCTGCTCCCGCCGTGAGGCCGACGCGTTTATTGTTCGGGGATGGGTGCATGTGGACGGCCGGAAAGTGGACCAGCTCGGCACGAAGATACTGCCGGATCAGGAAATCACGCTGGACCCCGCAGCCCGCGCCGCGAGCGACGAACTGGTCACCATCCTGCTGCACAAGCCGGTGGGCTACGTGTCCGGGCAGCCTGAAAAGGGATATGAGCCGGCCGTGGTGCTCATTCGCCCGGAGAACCGCTGGGCCGGCGACCGGTCGCCCCGCGTGTTTCGGCCGGACCACCTGCGCGGGCTGGCCCCGGCCGGCCGGCTGGATATCGATTCCCACGGACTGCTTGTGCTTACACAGGACGGGCGTGTGGCGCGGCAGATCATCGGCGAAGATTCTGAAATGGACAAGGAGTACATTGTCCGGGTTTCCGGGGAGATCGACGGGAACAAACTGGCCAGGTTGAGGCACGGCCTGTGGTTGGACAATCAGCCGCTGTTGCCCGCCGAAATCGGGCAGACCGGTCCGGGCGAAATAAGGTTTGTGCTGAGAGAAGGCAAGAAACGGCAGATCCGCCGCATGTGCGACCTTGTTGGCCTCAAAGTGACGGGGTTGCGCCGTATCCGCATCGGCCGGATTGCTTTGGGAAATCTGCCCTCGGGCCAGTGGCGTTACCTCGGCCCAGGAGAGACGTTCTAATCCCTGCGGGCATGTCCTTCTTTTTGTCTGGAGCGTGCTTCGTGTCTCTGATTTCGACACAAGGGCAGGGGAGCAGGCGGCGGAGCATTGACGTTTCCGGGCTGTTCGGCTATTGTAGGCAATGGATGATCGCCATTTTTCGTCCGTGCCGGGTATGTGCCCGGGATCGGGCACTTTGGCCGTTGATGCGGACCTTACCGAGGAGGGTTATGGCCATGCTGGTGAGTCGCAGGCAGTTCATGGGTGTGTCCGCTGTGACCGGCGGGGTTGTGCTGGCAGGGGCCATGGCCGGGCGCACCGGCGCGGCGGCGGAGGAGGGAAACGGTTGGCCCGTTCTGCCGCCGGTAAAGATTCACGTGGTCTATATCGGTCTGGGCGGCGCGTGGCCCAAGCCGGAATTCGACGCGCCCGCCGAACGCGCCAAATTCGCCGCATATCTTGAGGGGGTTCAGAAACGGCTGGGCGATGTCGTCTTCACGGGTGGGACGCTCATTCCGAACAGCCTGGACGCGGCGGAGAAGGAGGCCGCCGCGGTGGGGGACGCCGATGCGGTTCTGGTGGTGCATTTCTCCTTTGGCAACGGCGACCCGCTGGCGGCATTCACCAAAACCGGACTGCCCGTGGCGGTCTACTCGCAGCCGTTCAGCGGGCATGACTGGATGTACGCGCCCCGCTGGCGCAAAGCCGGGCTGCGCATCGTGCTGGCGCCGTCCAGCGCGATGAGCGAACTGGACCGGCTTGCGGCGCTGCTGCGCGTGCCCGCGCGGATGAGGCAGACGAAGATCGTGCTGGTGGGCCGGCCCCAGGGCACGCCCGACGCCTGCGCCGCCGAGAAGGTGAAGGAAAGTCTTGGCTGCGAGGTGGT
>CAIXUF010001419.1 GCA_903922535.1 Candidatus Hydrogenedentota bacterium | reverse complement strand
CTGTTTGAGATTGTTGGCGCAACTGGAGCGGCGGGAGGCCTCGCGCGCGCGGCTGAGCGCCGGCAGCAGAATGGCGGCCAAAATGCCGATGATGGCGATCACCACGAGCAGTTCAATCAATGTGAATCCCGCACCCCCCCGGGACAGCGTGGAGGTTATGCGCACTTGCGCCCCGGGTCCTGGGTTCAGTGTGCCGGCGCAGACAACGCCAAAGGGCGTGCCGAATGCCGCACACGATTCAGGCATACAAGGCCGCGAAAACGGTCATCATGGAGATTATGACGAGCAGTTCGATGGCTGCAAATCCCGAATCGTTGCCGGACTTTTCGGAGGACATGCGCGCCTGGGCCTTGCGTCCCGCGAAGCGTCCGCCCAGGTAAATAAGGCCGGCCAGCCCGCCAAACAGCAGGTAGGATTGCAGCATGAAGGGAAGCGTCGTCCGGCTGTGGTGGGGTGTCGCGCCGGCTGTCAGAATGATCGCCACCTTCGGAAGCCATTTTCCAATGCTGGCGGCCATCCCCATCACCACGCATACCCAGGCGGCGGGATTCTGGCCCGCCAGGAACATGATTCCCTCCACGGCGAGGCCGGCCAGCGCGAATCCAACCGTGGTGCTGTCAATTGTGGGATGAAACATGCCTGTAAAGGAACCGCCGACTGTGGAAACGATGAGCCCGCTGCCGCGGTATCCGGCGAGGGCGCGCCCGGCCATCAGCCCCGGAAACCAGTAAAGGACTATGTATCCGGGCATGCGCACGCTGAACTGGATGTACTCATTGATCCGGAGCACCCCGGTAAAAAGCAGCACCCCAAAAATGGTCCCGAGGACATAGCGGGCAATCTGGCGCTGTTCCGCGGGGGTGAGAGCGCCCCAGATTGACGCCGGACGTCGGCCGCTCACCACCGCTTCTTCGTTTTTCATGGCAAGAATTCCTTGTTCAAGTCCAACTTCGATGTCTGACTATGGGCCGCTAGACTTTGAGGGCTTCCCAAACATTGGGGCTTACCGGCCGCACATACAGCGTGGCCCGCCCGTCTCTCAGTGCGGGCCTTAGTTTGTCGCAGGTCTCGATTTCTCCGGTGTGGATTTCCGTCCCATCCTCCGCAATCACCCGTTCGACACCAGAGTCCAGCACTGCGGCGATGGGCACACGCCCCGTCAACTCCCGCACGCGCCCGATCTGAACAAAACGGCCGTCGTTGCCCGATGCCCGCAGGCATACGCCCGCCAGCGCGCCAATCATCCCGCAGGGAGATCCCGCAAGGCTTCTGAGAAGCATGCCCCGACTTTCCGCCGTTTCCACGGCCAGCGCAACCTGCATGATTTCGGCCTGGCAACGCCGGCCAAAGTCCAGTCCGCGGGCCTGTTCCGGAGTGGCAACGCACAGTCCCGGGTCGCTCCCTTCGGGGCATTGCGGCAGCACAAATCCCGCAACCCGGTCAGAAAGGGCTTGGCGGTCCGTTTCCGGCGCGTCCAGCGCGATGACATTGGAGCTGTTGTTGGCCGTGAAGGGGATTCGCCTGTCGTACAGCAGTTGATGGCGCGAGATGCCACCCACGGCATAGTCGGTTCCCAGCCATGCCGCCACGTCGCGCGCCAAGTGTCCGGTCCCCCGGGTTCCCGGCATGTCTGTGTCATCCAGTCCAACATAAAGCATGGCTGTTTCCATGATGCGCCGGATCGGAACACCCCCCGGTGCAGGCAATAGTCCGCACACCCAGTATCTCCTTTCCAAAAGCGGGGGGTATCGCCGTTTCCCGCGATGCCTAACGGACGGGCTCCTTAGGCACTTTTTCTTTCCCTTTAGGAGACACGTCTCGAAGATACTTCATAGGAAGTGTACTCAAGCCTTCCCGCGCATTTCAAGGCGCCGAATTGCCTCACAATAAATCTACCTGAGCGGGCTTCGTT
>CAIXUF010001418.1 GCA_903922535.1 Candidatus Hydrogenedentota bacterium | reverse complement strand
GCGGCGGCAATCATTGCCACCACGTTTGCGCGTGGCGTTGATTTTTCCAAAAAGTCTGAAGTGGAGAAAATATACCTTCCGCCGGTCTTGCCGGTTTGGACGATCTGGCGGGTGCGCTCCGCAACTTCACCCTGGGTTGCGGTTTTCAGGAAATGGACTTGGTCGAGATTGCCCAGCAGGCAGATTCGGTCCCCGATCTTTGCTTTGGCATCAGCAAGGTCGTTGTCGCCCTGCGGAGGGGGCGATACTGTTTCCCAGAGGGTCATGCCCATCTCGCGATAATTCGGATAAAACTGCTTCGCAAACCCGCAATTGTGATAGACGGAGAATTTCCCCTGGGCATGGATGACATCGAGCGTTTTTTGTTCGTAGGGTTGGACAAACTTGCGGAAGAAGTCGGGGCTCATCACGGAACTGTTGGCCATGTTGCCCTGCACGCCGACGCATTCGACTTCCGTCGCGGCGAGGGCCCGCGTGAAACGGGCCATGGCATCGCTCAGGCGCTCCATGAATTGAATATACGCCTCCTCATCCTCGTAGGGCGCCATCATGATGGCTTCAACGCCGCGAAGATCGGCGGCGCAATTGAAGACCCCGGACCATCCCCAAGGCGCAAGGACCCCGCGTTCGCCCATGGTCCCGCGCCAGGACGCGACCGTCTTGCGCATTTCCTCAATGCAAGCCCCATCCAGCGGGGGCAGGAACTCGAAGAAGATGCCGATCGCTTCCTGCGAGTCGAGCATGTGGCGCACGAACGCCTTGTGGATGCCGGTGGCGGCGGCGCCGACATCCGCCCCGACTTCTTCCTGGGTGAGCGTTCCGCGCGGAGTGACGATCTCGAGCATGTGGTGGATGTAACCCGGCGTGCGGCGCGCAGACCTGCGCACTTCCCAGTTCGGATAGCTCTTCTGGAAGAAGTGTGGCAGCTCGAAGACACGCGGTTTGGCTATAAGGTCGAAATCGTGTTCGTCGGCCAACTCCTTCGCATCGGCCACACGGTCCACCTGCTTTTTGTGCGGGTAATAGAACGAAAGATATTCGTCCTGAACGAACGGGGCGACTGGCACCCGGTCAGGAATCTGTCCCCGCAGGGTACAAAGCAAGCGTTCCCTGGAACTCATGGTTTTCATCGGCATCTTCAAAGGTGGTCCTCAATGTGCGGTCACGGGTTTTTTGCGGTCGGGTCTGGACCTTGCGAGAGTCCCGGTAGAAGGCGCGACGAGGTGGCAGACCAACACGCCATAGGTTTTCATTCCTTGCACGAGCCATTCCCCCACGCCTTTGGGCTGCAAGCATCCGCCATCCGGACTGTCCGGCGTCAACCAGTACGCGGTCGCGTCTTCGGGCAGACGCACGGTAACATCAGGCCGTCGGGTATCGTCGTAGTTCAGGATGTGGACCAGCAGTTCTCCACGTTCAGAGCGGGCCAGGCGGGGAAGCACCGTCGGCGGCTTCGCGAAGCTGACCGGCTCCGGGCACAGTTCGCGCAACCGCGCGGCCAAGGCCTCGACTTTCGAGAGGTCGAGATTGGGCAGTGGGTCTTTGGGATGTTCGTTGACCACATTGGCTTGGGTCTGCCTGGAATTTTGCGCGACGGGTTCCCGGCCGGGCTCCTCCAACCAGATAACGCCAGGGAGCGAGCGCAGGGGGTTGGCGGCGCGGTGGCGAAATCGTCCGTCCCAGTCACCGCTGGCTCCGGTGGCAACCACTTTGCCCCCCCTGGACAGAAAGGCCTCGGCCGCGGCCATC
>CAIXUF010001417.1 GCA_903922535.1 Candidatus Hydrogenedentota bacterium | reverse complement strand
CCGTGGTGTGCAGGCCCGACGGCGAACTGCTGGTGGCCTTCCGCCGCGCCCCGGAGCGCCGCATCTTCGGCGAGGAGGGCTCCAACCACACCGACCCCAACAGTTACCTTGTGCTCGTCCGTTCCAAAGACAACGGCGCCACCTGGACCACCGAGCCCGAACTCATCTTCGCCCACCCCTTCGGCGGCTCGCAGGACCCCTGCATGACCCAACTGCGCGACGGGTCGATTGTGTGCAGCAGCTATGGCTGGGCGCTGCTGCGCGGCGATGCCGCGTCCAAGTATCCCGAGACCCTGCGCCACGGTGACTTCGTCTTCATGGGCGGCTACCTCGTGCGCTCCACCGACGGCGGCCAGACCTGGAAAGGCCCCATCATCCCGCCGCCCATGCCCGAGAGCAAGACCATCTCGGTCTTCCGCGAACCCTGCCCCGCCTACAACCGCGGCGCCATGTGGCAGGGCCGTGACGGCACGCTTTACTGGGCGGTCGCCTCGGCTGCGCAACTGGCACCCCGTCGCAGCGAGGTCCATCTGATGGCCTCCAAAGACGGCGGGTTAACTTGGGAGTACCGCTGTCCCATCGCGCAGGACGAGAAGGTCACGTTCAACGAAACCTCCCTCTACGAAACCAAGGGCGGTGACATCATCGCCTTCCTGCGCACCTCCGACTTCGACGACCACACCGCCATCGCCCGCTCCAAGGACGGCGGCAAGAGCTTCGAACCCTGGAAAGACGCGGGCTTTCAAGGACACCCCCATTGCGCCACCACCCTCGCTGACGGGCGGGTGTTGCTCGTCTACGGCTACCGCCATGAACCCTACGGCATCCGCGCCCGCGTGCTCGACGCCGAATGCACCAACATCGACACCGCCAAGGAAATCGTCTTGCGAGACGATGGTGGCAGCGGCGACCTCGGCTATCCTTGGGTGACCCCCATGGCCGACGGCCGCTACCTGGCAACCTACTACTTCAACCAGGACAACGGCACCCGCCACATCGCGGGTACTATTGTGTCGATTACCCAGGGGAAGTGAGCGGGGTGGCTGAGAATGGGGTAGAGCAACTGCCACAGAGTAATATGGCGAGAACAGAGGAGAAAGGTTAAGTCGGGACTTATGGAACAGGAATCCTACATTTCAATAAAGCATCTCGCACAACGGTTAGAAATGGACCGTTCTCATGCACGACGCTACATATTAGGACTTGGGCTTAAACCTCAGAAACGCAGGACACAGGATTCGGGAAGCCAACTGACGTTGACCGTAACTGCCGAAGAGGCGGAAACCATCCTTGCTCACAGAAAGAGTCGAGGATTCTTGGAGAAGGGTAAGGCTGTTGAACCTGAGGCCGGCGTATTCTATGTGATTCAACTAGTTCCCGAACTTGATCCAAAACGTATAAAACTGGGGTTTGCTATCGACCTAAGGGATAGGCTTGCGCAGCATAGAACCGCAGCGCCAACCGCCAAGATACTGAAATCGTGGCCCTGCAAGAGGTCATGGGAAATAGCGGTAATGGACTGTCTGTCATCTGTGGATTGTCGGCATATTCTCAATTAAGTATTCGAGTGCAATGATCTCGTTGCCTTAACAGCGAAAGGTGAGGAACTGTTTCGCATTCTGCCTAGCCCAACTCGTAGGGCGGAACTCTCGGAACACTCACCTCAAAGAGAATAGAGGCGGGTCCTGACATGGGAAACCAAGAACTGCATTTACTGCCAGTATTGTGCGTTAATCCCTCATGCGGTCCAGGTCATTGTTCATCAACCGTATATCCTCGCAGTTCCCCGTCTCGGTGACGAACGACTCCACTACCGCCGCGGAGCATCCCGTAATGAGCGCGTCCTTCGTGTGTTTCAACAGCACCTGCGTCGGCGCGCCGGGTTCGGCCTGCGCCTGCAGGTCTTGCAACCGCAGCCTGCTCACATCGTCGCAGACAATCGCCGGGCGTTGGTCCGGCGTGTCATAGCTCAGTTCCAGCCCCTGCACGCGCAGGCCCCGCACGTGCCGAAAATAGAAGCCGTAGGCGGGCAGCGTTCCGAACATCCTGCTCTCGGGATAATCCTCTTCCACTTCCGGAATCTCCGCAAGGTCCCGGGCGCTCCCTCCGCCCGCAAAGCGAATGCGGATGTTGGACAGCGTCACCCCCTCCAGGCAGTGGCCCGGAATGCCCGCGATGACGCATCCCGTCCCGCTTGCGCCGGTGGCCACGACGTTGCTGATGGACACGTCGCGGAAGGTGCCGACGGCCGGTGCGGGATCGTTTGGTTTGGGCGCCTTGCCGCGGTTGCCCAGGCGCATGAACAGGGGCGCCGTGGTGCCTTCGATGACCAAGTTGGATATCGACACCCGTTCCAGCGTGCCCCCGTCGACCAGTTCCAGCGCAACCCCGGCCAGGCCCTCGATGCGTCCCGCGTGATCCTTCGCGGCGGCGGCGGCGGAGCGCTGAATCACGCAGTTGCTGATGGCAATGTCCTTGAACCCGCCCGCCGACTCGGTGCCCATCTTGATGGCGTTGCAGTGCGATCGCAGAATGCAGTTGGTGACGACGACATGTTCCGTCGCCTTCGCGCCCGTGCTTTTCAGCGTCAGCGCGTCGTCGTCCGAATCGCCCACGCAGTCCGAGATCACCACGTTGCGGCAGCCGTCAATGTCCATCATGTCGTTGTTCTGGCTGGCGTGGTTGAACACGTTGATGCCGCGCAGCGTCAGGAAATCGCAGTCCAGATAATGCTGCATCCACATCGCCGAATTGCGCATCGAGACATGCTCCACCAGCACCCTTTGGCAACTGATCAGGCGGATCAGGTAGGGCCGGTCGAGATAACGCTCGCGGATCGGGTAACGTCCTTCCTGCACCATGGGCCGTCTGACTTCTTCCGTTTCCCCGGGCTCCGATTTCCTGTCGCGGAACGCCGCACCCTGACCGTCCAGCGTGCCTGTTCCGGTGATGCCCACATCTTCCAGCCCCTCGCCCCAGATAAGCGCCCGCACGGTGTATTCATCGCTGCGCGACGGGTACTTGCAATAATTCACCGGATAGTCGGCCAGATTCGTGCTGCCCAGCAGCGTGGCCCCCTGCTCCACGCGCAAATGCACGCCGCTTTTCAGATAGATGGTGCCGCTAAGATACTTGCCCGGAGGAAACGACACCACGCCCCCGCCGCCGTCCGCGCAGGCGTCCACGGCGGCCTGAATGGCCGCCGTGTTGACCTTGACACCATCGCCCGCCGCGCCATACTGCGTCACGTCAAAGACGCCGCCCGACGAGACGGCCGTGGCAGGCGGGCAGGTCATGCCCGCCAACAAAATCACCAGTCCCAAAGCGCCCGCCTTACTGCCGCATTCCGTCCAGTGCATGGATCATCCTCCCAGGGGCTGATCCGCCCCCCGGTGGCCGCAACCTGTGTGAAGGCGCCTATTCCCCGACGCGCTCCTCCTGCAAACGGGTGAGCGCCGCCAAAGGACGGGCATACAGGCGCAGCGCCCCCTTTGTGTCTTCCCAGCGCTGCACACTCTGCGCAGTCACGCCAAGAACGGCGGCGAACTCCGCCAGGGATAGTCCGGCAAGCCTGCGCAGACGGGCAACGCCCTCGCCCGTTGGTGCCTTGGGATCGAAGGGCGGTTTGGTCTTCTTTGGCGCGGCCGCTTTCTTTGTCTTCTTTGCCTTTGGGGTTGGCGTCTTGGACAACGTGGCGTTCTCGCCTCTCTGCTTTGCCGCGGCCGCTTTGCGCGGTTTCCTGGTTGTGGGGAGGGACGGCGCGTCGCCCGGATCAATGTCAATGCCAAAGATGTCGGACAGTCCGCTTTCCGCGAGGGCGTCCGCGCCGGGCGCGACGCCGGTCGGCAGCGCCATGTCGGCCGAGATCAACTGGGTCGCATCGACGTCACGCAGCACGAACAGCAGGTCGGGCTGGTGGTCCAGCCGGCTGCCCACACCGTAGAGCACGGCGGCCACATGCTTGCACATCACGGCCCCGTCGGGGCAGGAGCACTTCAGCTTGATTTCACCTTTCTGCGGAAACAAGCCGTCCTTGCGGTCGCTTACGACGCCCATCACATGATCCGATAATTTGCCCTGCAGTAGTTCCAGCACCGAGCCGATCTGCCCCCGGCACTTCGTCTTGATGGTTTCCCATGTCTTGCGCACAAGGGGCTTAATCTCGATGACGACCTTGTACAGTTCCGAACCGCTCACGAGCGCCTCAACGCGTCCGGTCTGGATTTCGAGATGGCAGACCGATCCGTTTCGGACATAGGTGCGCCCGCGCGGCAGGCGGTTGTCATAATCGGAAAAGGATTCGAGGTGGTCGCACCACCCCTTGCCCCAGAAACTCTTGGCGATCTTGCTCCCGTCCAGTTCGACGGGCTGAATGTCCTTCCCCTTCTTTGCCAGCTTGGCCATCTCTTTGCGCGCCTTGGCGCGCCGTTGGGCCACGGACACATAAGGCCGCCATGAATAGAATGACATGGTTTCAACTCCTTCGTTACAGGGCGGCCCGGCGGATGTCCAGCCGGACCAGGTCCATCAGTTCGCTGTCGCTAAGGGCGGTGAGGTCCACTTCGCCTCCGCCGCCGCTGAGCAGTTCAGTTGCCAATTGTCTTTTCTCCGTTATCATCAGGTCAATCTTCTCCTCGACCGAGCCGCTGGTGACGAACTTGTGGACGAGCACGTTCTTGCGCTGGCCGATGCGGAAGGCGCGGTCGGTGGCCTGATCCTCGACCGCCGGGTTCCACCACCGGTCGAAATGAATGACGTGCGATGCCGCCGTGAGATTGAGCCCGGTGCCGCCGGCCTTCAGCGACAGGATCATGAACGGCGGGCCGTCCTCGCGCTGGAACTGATCAACCAGCCCCTTGCGTTTTGGAATGCCCGTGTCGCCGTGCAGCGCCAGCCCGCCCCGTCCGAAAACCGAGGCCAGATGTGCGGCCAGCGGATCGATGATCTCGCGGAACTGCGTGAACACCAGCACCCGTTCCTGGCGTTCGGCCAGTTCCTCGCAGATTTCCGCAAGGCGCAGGAACTTGCCGCTGTCCGCCGCCGCATACGCGCCGTCCCCCGAGAGCTGGCTGGGGTGGTTGCACACCTGCTTCAACCGCATCAGCGTTTGCAGCACCAGGGCGCGCCGCTTCATGCCGTCCGCATCCTCCAATGCGGACTTCATCGCGCCGACGACCTGTTCGTAAAGCCGGATTTGCGCCTTGGTCAGATTGCAGAAGCGCGTGGTTTCGACCTTTTCCGGCAGGTCGTCAATGATCGTGCGGTCGGTCTTCAGGCGGCGCAGGATGTACGGCGCAACCAGGCGGCGCAAGGGCGCGTACTGGTCGGTCGGCCGCGCCTGCAGGCCGTCCACGAAGGATTTGAACACTTTTGCGGAGCCAAGCAGGCCCGGATTGAGGAAATCGAAAATGGACCACAGGTCACCCAGCCGGTTTTCCACGGGGGTGCCGGTCAGCGCCACGCGTGCCTGTGCGGGCAGCCTCTTCACCGCGCGCGTCTGGCGCGTGCCGGGGTTCTTTATGGCCTGCGCCTCGTCGATGATCACCAGCCGCCAGCGCATCTGGAAAAGCCATTCCTGCCGGGCAAGCATGGAATAGGTGGTTACGGCAAGGTCCATCGAAGCGAGCGCCTTTGCAGGAGATTTTTCTATGCGCTCCAGGGTCGCCGTGTCGGTCTCGGACGGGTGCAGAAACGCCAGCCGCAGCAGGGGCGCAAAGCGCTTCGCTTCCGCCCGCCAGTTGCCGAGGAGCGATGCCGGCACGACCAGGAGTGACGGCCCGGTCCCCGTCTTTCGCAGTTGGAGCAGCAGTGCGAGCACTTGGATCGTTTTGCCCAGGCCCATGTCGTCGGCCAGGCAGGCGCCCAGGCCCAGTTCCGTCAGGAAACGCAGCCATGCCGTCCCATCCTCCTGATAGGGCCGCAGCGTCGCGTTCAGGCCGGTGTCCGGCAGCGTCCCCAACCGTGCCGGGTCACGCAATCCCGCCAGTATCCCGCGCAGCGCCTCGCCAGCCTCGACATGCACCCACACGCGCTCAGTTTCCGCTTGTTGTTTCTGCGCGAGATCCGGCGACGCCCCAGCCAGCAGACGCATGCCCTCAATAAATGATATGCCCCCGTTCCCGGCCTCCTGCCGCAACGATTCCCAATGCGCGATGGCTTCGCGCAGCTTCTCGCGGTCCACCTCGATCCACTGCCCCTTGAACAGCACCAGTCCGTCGCCGCCGGCCATCAGGGCTTCGATGTCCTCCTGTGAGAGCCGGGCGTCACCCAGCGCCACGGCCACGTCAAAATCCAGCACGGCGTTGATGCCCAGCATGGACGGCTTTCTGTCGCCGACCGTGACCGACACCTGCGGCCGCGGCCGCCGCCGCCACCAGTCGGGCACCCGCACCGTCAGGCCGCTCTCCTCAAGTTCGGGAATGCTGAGCAGCAGCCGGTAGGCGCGGTCGGGCGTCCAGGCCGTCGGCTGGTAAACGGCTCCGCTGTCCACAAGCGCCCTGACCCAGCCGCACCGTTCCGATGCGGCCTGCACCGGCGCGAGAAGATTGATAAGCGCGGGTCGGTTCTTCGCGCCGGCATACTGTTCCAGGGCCTTGCCCAGCGGCAGGTGGCGCGCCCGTCCCGCCGCGCCCAGACCCGACACATAGGTTGCCATGAATGCGAAGGGGCGGTCAGGGTCCGCCTTGTTCTCCGCAAGGTTGAAACAGACCCGGCCCACCTGGCGCCATTTCGGCGCGCGCTCCGCCAGGAACGCCTGCAAGCCGTCCCCGGAGTCAACCGCCCCGGCGCACCAGTCCAGCAGGGAGTTCCACAGAATGACGAGCAGGTCTGCGGAGAGATACTCGCCGCCCGGCATGGGCGGCGCGGTCAGAACCCACTGCGCGCGCTCCGCCTCCGACAGGGGCTCCACTTCGGCGAGCGTCATGCCTTCCGGCAGATGGCACAGCCGCGTCAGGAGCGATTCCGCAATGCCCTGCCAATAACGCAGCGCCGGCGAGGCGCCGGTGTCCGTCTTGTCCGCCGCCAGCAGAAACAGCCCCTCACGCCAGTCGGCGTCAAAGCTCTTCTGAAACCGCGCCAGACGCGGTTCTTCGGGCGTGTCGCCCGAAGTCTCCCACCGGAGCCTTCCCGCGGGGGTAAGTCGTGTCTCAATCAACTGCTGTGTCCTCTGGAAATGGGACGGGGCATGGGCATGTCCCGCCGCGACCGTTCGGGAAAGGGTACTCCAGACGAGTTGCCCGGGACAACGCGCGGCCCGGAAGAGAACCAGCCGCCTGGTCCCGCTTTGAACCGCTTCGCCCGGCTTGCGTGCGCTGCCTTGCGCTGGAACTGCGAAACCGCCTATCCTCAAGGGCAGGAGCGCCGCCATGGGATTCGAAGGCCGCATATACCGCCCCCCCAGCGAGGCGGACAGCATTCTCATCCAGCTTGCCGTCGGATGCAGCCACAACCGCTGCGCCTTCTGCGCCATGTACGTTGAGAAGCGTTACCATGTGCGCCCGCTGGACGAAGTCTGGGAGGACGTGGACACCGCCGCGCGCCTCCATCCCAGCGCCCGCCGCGTGTTCATCTGCGACGGCGACGCGTTGAGCACCGGCGTCGAAACCTTCGCGGCACTTTGCGAACACATCAACGCACGCTTTCCCAAGCTTGACCGCATCGCCGCCTACACCAACGCGAGAGACCTGCTGCGCTGCTCCCCCGAAGACTTGCGCCGCCTCCGCGCTCTGCGCTTTTCCCTCGCCTATCTCGGCCTGGAAAGCGGCAGCGCGGCCGTGCTCGAACTCATCCGCAAGGGCGCATCCCCTGAAGACATGATGGAAATGGCCCGCGTCGCGCGCGACGCCGGCATTGACCTCTCCGCCATTGTCCTGCTCGGTGCCGGCGGAAGCGCCCTGTCCGCGGACCACATCCGGGGCACCATCGCCGTCGTGAACGCCATGCAGCCCAAATACCTGTCCTTCCTCACCGCCATGATCGTGCCCCACACCCCCCTCATGACCTGGACCCGGCAGGGCACCTTCGAAGCGCTGACCGACCGCGCCATCCTCCACGAGGCGCGCGCCATGCTTGACGGTCTCGACCTGCGCGGCACGCTCTTCCGCATGAACCACGTCTCCAACCTTATCGCCCTGGGAGGCCGCCTGCCCGTCGACAAACCCACCCTGCTGGGTCAGTTGGACACCCTGCTTCCCCGCGCCCGCGAAACCGTGACCTGCATCTGCACGGAGGAACAAGGCCTGATGCTCTGACCACAAGGCTGCGCCCCGCCCGCCGGCCTCCGTGCAGGCTTCTTCTCCCCCTGCACGGGTTCCATCTGTCCCTCAAGTCCCATAACCCGGCCCACCGCCAACTGTCAACTGCCCGCTGCCAAATCTTCTCCCGCGATATCTGGATAGTGTTTCTGCATGCATTCCGGGCACAGGCCATGACTGAATTCCACGTGGGAGCGCTCCTTCAGATAGCGCTCCAATTGCTGCCAGGACTGCTGGTCGTCGCGTATTTTGTGGCAGTGCATGCAGATGGGCAGAATGCCCTGAAGCGTCCTTATCTCCGCCGCGGCGGCCTTCAGTTTGAGCTTCCCCCCATCCTTCGACAGGTACCGGGGCAATTTAAGATGGTGCTAAGGGGCGGGCCTGCGCCCGCCTTGCCTTCACTGTAGCAGGTTCCGCGTGGGGCGTCAACGCTGCCGCCGGGGTGCCGTTTTGGGGCCGT
>CAIXUF010001416.1 GCA_903922535.1 Candidatus Hydrogenedentota bacterium | reverse complement strand
GCCGAAGGCGGCGCCCACGGGCGCGTTGTGCGGAAACAGCGTCATCACCTGTTCCGGAAGGGCGTTGGTGGCGATGTCGTAGTCTTTGGGCGCCACCCCCATCAGCACATCGCGGACGCATCCCCCTGCGAACAGCGCGCGAAACCCCGCCTTCCGGAGCACGGCGCAGATGTTTCGCGCCGCCCGCTCCTTCCTCTGAGCATCAGGCGTCATCATCATCGTCATTCTGGAATCTGCGGCCAATTCCGATGCGCAGGCGAACGGCCGCCATGGCGCAGGCGATTGCCAGCGCGACCGCCGTTTCCAACCCCGGTGCCATGCCCCGAAGCCCGGCAAAAGACAGTACCGGCACGGAAAGCAGCATCAACACGCCAAGACGGGAGTAGATTGGTGCCATGCATGACCAGCCCAGGCATGCAAAGAGCAGGGAGGCGCCCATCAGCCCCCAGCCAAGGGTTGTGCCCTGCGTTGCCGTGAAGAGTCCCGTACCTGTGGTTGCCGCGGCGACAACGCACAGCAGCAGGCGGATGACATCGGCAGGACGGTTGGGCGCGGCGGGCGTGCCCGAATACAGCGCGGCCGCCAGCCGCTCCGCCGCGACAAACAGGAGAATCATGCCCGTGGTGCCGGGAACAAAGAGGCCGTCCAGGCACCCCCCGGTCCGCAACGGATACACGAGCAGGCCGTATGCCACAGCGCCCGCGCCCAGGCAGAAAACGGCCGCCAGGGTCAGTCCGTCGAGGCGCAGCAGCCGCGACGGCGCGAGACACAGCACACCCAGCGCCGCCATGGCCGCCGGGAGCAGCGATTCTGGCAGCAAGTCACGGAGCAGGGTGAAGGACAGGAACGCCGCCGCCAGGAATGGCAGCGCCACCACGGCATAATGGTCCCATTCCGCCGTGGAATGGTGGAAGCGGCGGAGATAGCGTTCCCAGGCGGCCCCTCCGACCAGTGTAAACGCGATTAGTCCGGCCGTGTTGGCCGCAAAGTCCGGCTGCGTCGTGAAGCCGGGCAGCGGCTGCAGCATAAAGGCGTGATAACAGAGGTGTGCGGGGACCAGAAGCAGCATGCCCGCCACGCCGATTTGGGGCGTGAACAGCACCAGGCCCAGCCCCACCATCCCGAGCGACTCCGCCGCAAGCACAAAGGGCAGGGCCGTGTCGGCGCCGCGGGTGAGCACGGTGATTGTCAGCAGTATCAGTCCGGCAAGCGCCGCGTGCGCCACGGACTTGGTGTGGTGCGGTTCGCGGCAGGGGCCGCCGGGAAAGCACTTGTCGTGGAGCGTTGCGGCGAAGCAAAGGAAGAACATCGTCCCAAATGCATTGAGCCAGTTGGCCGGCAGGGTAACCGGCCCCAGGGTGACCAGTCCCCCAAGCTGAAGCCGGAACAGGCAGAAACCGAAGGCCGCTGCCGCCGAAAGGGTCTCCAGCCGGCGCAGCAGTATTGACCCCGTTTGCCGGTAGACCACCACCAGCAGGGCGGAACCGGCCGCAAGCGCCGGGGCGAAAAGCTCCTCCGGCAGCCCCGACCACACGCCCATCGCCGCGGCGACCATCGCCACCGTCGCCAGGCACGCCATAATTGAATTCGCGGCGGGGCGCCCCCCGTGCGCGATGCCGGCAAGCAGCGCGAAGAGGAGTGCGGTGACCGCCATGCCAAGGGCGTGTGTGCCGCCCCGGGCGCTGTCCAGCGCGGACGAGACCGTAATCAGGCAAAGGAGGGAGTTCACGAACACCAGCAGTGTGGCGTTGTACGCGCGCGGTCCGCCGCGCAGCACGTAGCGCAGGCAGGCCAGATTGGTCAGCGACTGGATCAGCAGCAGCCCGGCAAGGCTCCGCACGGGTGACGCGGAGGGCACTGTCAGCGCCATGGGCAGGGCCAACTGCGCAAAGACCGCCGCGCAGGCCGCCCAGGTGGGAAAGTTTCCCGCCCGGGGACCGGCGATGAGAAGCACGCACAGGTTTAGCACCAGCGCCATGGCAAGCCCGCCCGCACCGCCGAATCCGACACCCGGTATCGCGCAGACGCAGACCAGCGTGGCCACCACGCTGTACGCCGCCTCGCTGTGTTTCCACCGCACCGCGGCCATGGCCGCCGCGATGAAGCACAACATGCCCACGGTCGGCGTCGGGGAAGGGGACGCGCCCAGAAGGTCGAGGGCGGAGATGAATGCGGCGCCAAGTCCGCAGGCCAGCGCGGCTTGGGACACCAGGCGTCCCGGTGCCGCCTGATACAGCCCCCAGCCCAGCAGGAGCAGCGCAAGGACACTCCCCCCTGTGTGGATCGCGGGATCGGCGGCGCGGTGCACCAGGAAGAAGAAACCCGCGACGAAAGCCGTCACGACAAGGGTCGCCGCGAGCTTGCCCAGCCAATAGAAAGACACGGCAGGCGGCTCCAGAGACTGCTGCGCGAAGGCATATGTCGGCGGCGGGGGGGACGCCGCCGGCTGTGCGGCCGCGCCCCGTTGGGCAAGCAGTCCGCGGAGCCTTGTCAGCTCCTCTTCCAGTGCCTCAATTTGCCTGTGTGAATCCGGCATACGATGCTTTCAGCATGAATTGGGAATTTGGAATTAGGAATTGCGATACAAGCACAATGCCCCGGGTTCCCAAAGAGATTATTGTTCGCGGGGGGCGATCTGGTCCAGTACCACCTGCCAGACTTCCTTGATACCCCGGTTTGTTACGATCGAGCAGGGTACCACAAGCGCGTCCGGGTCCAGTTCCAGCGCCTTGCGCATGGTCCGAAGACTGGTTTGCAGTTGGTTGTTCGACAGCTTGTCCGATTTCGTGGCCGCGATCAGCGTGGGCACCGCGTTTTCCTCCAGCATCTCCATCATGCCCAGGTCCGCCTGCGACGGAGCATGGCGCGCGTCGAGCAGCAGCACGGCCAGGCGCAGTGGTTCACGGTCCGAAAGGTACTGGTGCATCAGCCGGTTCCATGCCTCTTTCACAGACTTGGGAACCTTGGCAAAGCCGTAACCCGGCAGGTCAACCAGGTAGTAGCGCCGGTCGATCTCGAAGAAGTTGATGCACTGGGTCTTTCCGGGCGTGGAGCTTGTGCGGGCCATTTCCTGGCGGCCCAGCAGCGCGTTCAGCAGGGACGACTTGCCCACGTTGGACCGTCCGATGAATGCGACCTCGGGCTTGCCGTCGCGCGGGAAATGTTCCGGGTCCATCGCGCTGCGGAGAAACTGTGCGGAAGCCGGGCGCATCATGGTTTTGCGGTCCCGCGCCTGGCGGGCGCTTTTTTGGCCGGTGTCTTCCGGCCCTTCGGTTTTTCGATGGCGGGGAAGATGATCTTCAGCGCCGCATCCACCGTGTCCACGAGGTCAAAGTGAATCTCGTCCTTGATCTCTTTCGGCAGGTCCGGGAAATCCTTTTCGTTTTCCTTGGGCAGGATGATGCGGGTGATGCCCGCCCGCCGCGCGGCAAGCACCTTCTCCTTGATGCCGCCCACCGGGAGCACGCGCCCGCGCAGGGTGATTTCGCCGGTCATCGACAGTGCGGCCAGCGGCGCGCGGTCCGACAAGGCCGAGAGCATGGACACAATCATGGCCACGCCCGCCGAGGGGCCGTCCTTGGGGATGGCGCCTTCCGGCACATGCACGTGCATGTCCGATTTGCGGTGGAAGTCGGTCTTGATGCCCAGTTCCGTCGCGTGCGCCCGCAGATAGGTGTACGCGGCCGTGGCCGACTCCTTCATCACGTCTCCGAGCTGGCCGGTGAGGATAAGGCCGCCCTTGCCCTGCATCACACTGGTTTCAATGCGCAGGATGTCGCCGCCCGTGGGGGTCCATGCCATGCCGACGGACACGCCCACCTCGGCCTCCGCCTCGCGGTTGATCGCCGTGTAGACCGGCGGGCCGAGGAATTCCAGGACCGTTTGGGCATTGACTTTTGTCTTTCCCTTGGCCTTTCCCTCCACGATCTGGCGCGCCACCTTGCGCAGTATGCCCGCCACATTGCGCTCCAGCTCGCGCACGCCGGCCTCGCGCGTGTAGCGCTGGATGAGTGTGTCCAGGCCCGAAGGCTCGAATTCCACCCGGCCGGCGTTGATTCCGTTTTCTTTCAATTGGCGCGGTATCAGGAAACGGCGCGCAATCTGCGCCTTCTCCTCCAGCGTGTAGCCCGGCAGCCGCACAATTTCCATGCGGTCGTGCAGCGCGTAGGGGATGTCGTACTCGGTGTTGGCCGTTGTGATGAAGAACACCTCCGACAGGTCGAGGCCGACTTCGAGAAAGTGATCACTGAAGTTCTTGTTCTGCGCCGGATCAAGCACCTCCAGCAGCGCTGAGGAGGGGTCGCCCCGGAAGTCCACGCTCATCTTGTCGATCTCGTCGAGCATGAACACCGGATTGATCACGCCCGCCTGCTTGATCCCCTGCACGATGCGGCCGGGGAGCGCGCCCACGTAGGTGCGGCGGTGTCCCCGGATCTCGGCCTCGTCGCGCACGCCGCCCAGCGAGACCCGCACAAACTTGCGGCTCATCGCCCGCGACACCGACTGGCCCAGGGAGGTCTTGCCGACGCCGGGAGGGCCGACCAGGCACAGAATCGGGCCCTTGGCCGAACTGCTCAGCTTGCGCACGGAGAGGAACTCAAGGATGCGCTCCTTTACCTTGTCCAGCCCGTAATGGTCCTCGTCGAGGACCCGTTTCGCGCGGGCGATGTCAATGCGGTCACGGGTGCGCTTCGACCAGGGCATGTCGCACAGCCATTCCAGGTAGCCCCGGACAACGGCGCCCTCGGGGCTCATGTACGGAAGCCGCTCGTAGCGTGCCAGTTCGCGCAGCGCGCGCTCCTCAATGTCCTTGGGCATCTTTGCCTTTTCGATCATATCGTGCAGCTCGGCGTACTCGTTCTTGTCCTCGTCGCGCTGGCCCAGTTCCTGCTGGATGGCCTTCATCTGCTCCTGGAGGTAGTGGGCACGCTGGCCCCGCTCCATCTGCTCGCGGACCCGGTTGCGCACCTTCTGCTCAATCTGGGCAAGCTCAATCTCCCGCTCCAGCAGGGCGGTCATCTTGTCCAGGCGCTTGCGCACGTCGAGCGTCTCCAGCAGATCCTGCCGTTCCTCCACGCTGACGAACAGGAAGGCGCAGACCGTGTCCGCAAACAGGTCCGGCTCCTGCATGCCCTGAATCGCAAGATAAATCTCCGGCGCGATGCGCTGGGTCAGGCGCACGTATTCCTCGAACTGGTGCAGCACGGCGCGGACGCGGCCCTCCACCTCGGGACCCTGCGGCTCCGGGATGGTGATCTTCTCCACCACGGCGCGCCAGGGCGTGGCCTGAAGCGCAAAGTCGCGGACCCGTCCGCGGCCCAGGCCCTCCACGACGATCTTCATGCTCCCGTCGGGCATGCGCAGCGCGTTGATGATTTTCGCCGCGGTGCCAATCCGGTAGAGCCCCTCGGCGTCCGGCTCCTCGTCGTCGGTGCGGTGCTGCGTGCACAGGAAAAGCGGCAGTCCCGACTTGACGCTGTCATCCACGGCCGCAAGCGAGGCCTGCCGGCCCACAAAAAGGGGGACAACCATGCGCGGAAAGACCACTGCGTCCTTCAATGGAAGGAGTGGCAGCGTGACAATCTCGGCGTGGTTGGGCTGGGTCTTCTTTCGAGGCATCAATAAAATTCTCCGTATTGCTTCCAGTGCCGTTCCCGCCCGATTGGGTTCGGCGGGGGACGACACGCCCTCTATGCGACATTATAGTGGATTTGCGGGTCTTGGAGAAACCAGGGCGGAAAATTTGCCTTTCCGCGGGATACCCGCTAGATTTATGGATGCTGGGGATTTGGGGGACCCTGGCCAGGAGGTGTGAACGTTGCCTGCAGGAAGAACAGAAAGCGGACCGGTGCCGGTCGGGATGCCCGCCCAGGCGCGCGAGGGACTTCGGGGTTCCACGTTCGCGTTGTACATTGGGCTGCCGGGGGGCATCGCGGTCCTTGTGCACATGCTGGGCCGCCTTGCACTCCGGCTCGGCTACGTGCAGTTGTACACCGCCGACACGGGGACAATGCTCGGCATCATGTTGATGCTGGTGTCCGCGGCGCTCATCATGCACCGGGTCTACCGCAAGACCCTTTTTACCTACGTGACACTCGCCGCCGGCGCGTGCATTCTGGCCGGGCAGGCGATGAATGTTGCCGGCCATTACCCGGTTTGGGGGCTGCAGGAGACGATTAACGGCGGTTTCGACACCTTTGTCCTGTTCAAGGAAACCTGCTTCGTCACGGGTATCGCGCTGCTGTCCAGCGTCTACCTGATGTCCCTGTTTGAATCGAACCGCGCTCGCGTGTGCCTTGCCGACGCCTATGCCGATGTGGAGCGGCAGGTGAACGAGCGCACGGCAAGCCTGGTCGAGGCCAACGCAAAGCTCGGCCAGGAGATTCGCGTGCGCCGGGAGGCCGAGGAGGCCTTCCGCCTGAGCGAGGAGAAGTTCCGCGCGCTTGTTGAAAACTCCGCGGACATCATTCTGCGGCTTGACACGGACCTGCGCATCCTTTATGCCAACCCCACCGTGATGACCGCCATGGGAAAACGGGGGAATGACTTGAACGGCCAGCCTGTCACGGCCCTTCTCGGCTCCGGTCATGCCACAGATGCCTGGTATGGGACTGCGAGGCAGGTAATTGCCTCCGGGAAACCGGGATGCGTGGCACCCAGTCTGGGTGGGGGGGGCACGCTCCAACTGCTTGACTGGAGCCTGGTGCCCGAAACCGAAGCGGACGGCCGTGTCAGGTCGCTTCTTGCCGTCGCCCGTGACTTGACCGAGCTTTGGCGCAAGGAAGAGGCGCGCCGGGTGCTGGAGGAGCAGCTCTTCCAATCGCAGAAGCTGGAATCGGTCGGAAGACTCGCGGGCGGCGTCGCCCATGACTTCAACAACCTGCTCCAGGTCATCTGCGGCTACCTCGAGATTGCCATGACCGAAATCGAGAAGGGACACAGCGCCCAGGGACGACTGAGGCAGGTGGACAAGGCCGCGCGCCGCGCCACGAGTCTTGTGCGCCAACTGCTCGCCTTCAGCCGCAGGGAGACCATGCGATGCGAGCACATCGATCTTAACCGGCTTGTTCGTGACATGGCGGGAATGCTCCAGCGTGTCCTGGGGGAACAGTACGCAATCAACATTGAAGCACCGCCTGAACTGCCCCTGATTCATGCCGACGCCGGCCATGTGGAGCAGGTGCTTATGAACCTGTGCCTGAACGCGCGCGATGCCATGCCCGGCGGGGGGACCATCCGCATCGAAACGCGCGCCGCCCATGTTTCCGAAGATGCCGTCGGCGCGCATCCCGACCGGCGGCCGGGTGATTTTGTCGAAATCATCTTTTCCGACAATGGCACGGGCATGACGCCGGAAGTGCTTGCCTGCGTTTTTGAGCCGTTCTTCACGACCAAGGAAGTCGGCAAGGGCACGGGCCTGGGGTTGGCCGTGGTCTACGGCATTGTCCGGCAGCACGGCGGTTTTTTGGAGGTCGAAAGCAGGTCCGGCGAGGGCAGCACCTTTTTCATTTTTCTGCCGGTGGCGCCCAGAGGGGCGATCGAGGCGGTCAAGGAGGAGGAGACTCCGCCTCCGCCCGATGGGACCGGAGAAACCATACTTCTGGCCGAGGATGATGAACTGGTCCGGGCTCTTATTGTGAGCATTCTTGAAAAGGCGGGGTATCATGTCGTCGAGGCCGCGGACGGGCTGGAGGCCGTTACGACCATAGAGCGCATGGGGGAGCGCGTAGACCTTTTTATGCTCGATGCCATCATGCCGTTGAAGACAGGACGGGAAGTCTACGAGGCCATTGTTTCGCGGCGACCGGAGGCAAAGATACTTTTTGTTACGGGACAAAACTTTAATACTCCCGCCGAAATCAATCTTCCTGAAAAGGGATACGAATTACTTCATAAACCATTTTCAGCAAAAGACTTGCTGACGAAAGTTCGCCACATATTGGACGGACAACGTCCTTTGTAGATGCGAAAGAAGCGAAAAACGCCGGAAAGGGACTTGTTTTTGCTTCGGAAGGTGGTTATAATTCGGTTGTTTCTGAAAAGAATAGGCGGCGTGGAAGAATGCCCCGTGCCATTCTGGAACATTTTGCTGTCAAGCTTGTTGCGTGCGGTGTCTTAGTTTCATGTTTGGTATACGTTTTAGGCTGAGGTATACAGCCGCGATGAATGGCCCCAATGCGGCCGGTGCGGAGTGGCGTCAGAGAACGAGAGAATCATTCCGGACAAAGCGGGGCGGGGTGCAACTTTTTGCGAAGGAATGGGATATATACTTGCAGGTGTTCTACAAACGCCTTTTTGACCTGAGTACAATCCCGTCGCGGCATCGTGAGCCGTGCGGGTGAGCACAAACAACACAATCGATGAAATGCGGAGGTTGAGATGAACGCGAAGAGTATGTTGAAAGTGATGACTGTCATGCTGTGCCTGGTGCTGGTGCTGGGCATGACCGGCTGCAAGCACAAGAAGCCGGCCCCCCTGAACACGGAACCGGCCAACAAGGTTGAAAACACCAGCGGCGAAGGCCAGCCGAACGTTGACCTGTCCAAGCTGCTGTTTGAGAAGGGCTCGAAGTACGGCCTTCAGACCGTGATGTTTGACTTTGACAGCTCCGCCCTTCGTCCCGACGCCATGGCCACCCTCAAGGACAACGCCGACAAGATTAAAGCGGTTCCGGGCGTGATTGTCCAAGTTGCCGGCCACTGCGACGAGCGCGGCACCCAGGAATACAATCTTGCCCTCGGCGAGCGCCGCGCGCTGGCCGTCCGCAACTATCTCATCCAGTTGGGCGTTTCCGGCGACCGCCTCGTTACCATCAGCTACGGCAAGGAATTCCCGGCCGTCCAGGGCAACAATGAAGCCGCGTGGGCGCAGAACCGCCGCGCCGAATTCAACGCCGCCAGCAAGTAAACCACCCATTAACTGCTTCTAAATTTCCGTTAACCGGAAGGATTTGGACATGTTTAAGCGTGCATTGGGCCTCGCCGCCATGGCGGCCTGTATCCTTGCCGTCTCCGGCTGCGAGACCATGGGCGGCAACCAGACACAGACCACCATCTATGACATGCACCGGCGCATCGTGAAGCTGGACAAGGATCTTGGCGATTCCATCACCAAGCTCAATGAGACCTCGGCTTCGCTCAATGCGCGGGTGGAGGGCATGGATCAGCAGACGCGCAGCCTGAACACCACCATTGAGGACTCCAACGCAAAGATTGGTGAATTGGCGAAGGAGTTCAACAAGTTCAAGGCCGACTACTACCGGGTGAACGGGTTGACCCCGGGGCAGACCTCGACGCCCAGCACGCTGCCGAATGTAAAGAGCGGCAATGTGGGCATAGAGACACCGGGCGGCAACGTTGTTCCGCCGCCGGCCGCGATGCCTCCCGCGCCAGCACCCGCCCAGACCCCTGTTGGCGGTGCGGCCCCCGCGCCCACGGCTTCCGGCAAGAACGAGTTGAGCGGATCGGCCCCATTGCCCACGGGCGAGAAGGCCGCCCCGATTGCCGCGCCGGCCGTGCCGCAGCCCGCCGATGAACCGCCCGCAACGGCCACGCCCGCGGCGGCCGGTGATCCCAGGGTGCTTTACCAGCAGGCGCAGAAGAGTTACTCGAACAACGACTGGAACAACGCGCAGAAGCAGTTTGACGACTACCTGAAGCAGTATCCCAACAGCGACCAGAGCGCCAATGCCCAGTTCTGGAAGGCCAAGTGCCTCTTGAACACGGACAAGTTCGCGGATGCGGTGAAGGCCTTCGAGACGATGCGGTCGACCTATCCGACCAGTTCGAAGATTCCCTTTGCCATGCACAACCAGGCGGTGGCCCATTCACGGCTTGGCCAGACCGCGGAGGCTGAACGGCTCATGCAGGCGGTCATCGATCAATACCCGATGTCGCCGGTGGCCGAGCAGGCCAAGTCGGATCTTAAGAGACTCCAGGGCAAACAGTGACGGCAATGGCGCCCGTTTAGGGCCGTGATTTCCCGGCGCGGAACCCCAGGGTTCCGCGCCGGTTTGTTAAGTCAGGAAATGCGCCGTCCGGTTTTCCGCCGGGACGGCGCCGCAGCGCAGGAAGGAGCGGTGTTCATGCAGCATTATCTGGGCGTTGACGCGGGCGGCACGAAGACGCATGTGCTCATCGGCGACGCGGAGGGGCGTGTGCTCGGCTTTGGAAAAGCGGGTGCGGGCAACTATGAGTGCTTCGGCTTCGAGGCGGCCTACAAAGAGATTGAAAAGGCCGTCAACGGCGCGCTCGAAAGCGCCGGACTCACGCTCGGCCAGATTGACGGCATCGGCATGGGCATCGCCGGGGCCGACCTTCCCGAAAACTATGTGGACATTGAGCGGGAAATATTCACGCCCATGTTCGGCGCCATCCCGCGAAACTTCCGGAATGACAGCATGGGAGGGCTGCGGGGGGGGACCAAAGACCCCTTCGGCATCGTGATTGCCTGCGGCACCGGATGCGTCTGCGCCGGGGTCAACCGCGCGGGCAGGGACACGCGCGTGGGCGGCATCAGTGAGGAATTCGGCGACATGGTCAGCGGCTCCAGCATCGGCATCGAGGG
>CAIXUF010001415.1 GCA_903922535.1 Candidatus Hydrogenedentota bacterium | reverse complement strand
GCAGTGCCCGGCGTGGACGTGTCGGTGAAGGTGACGGCCAGGGGCGGCGGGCCGCTCGTGGGATCCGCCTTGAAGGAGGCAACGGTCCCCATCTCCGTATAGCTCCAATTCAGGGCCACCGGCCCCTCGTTCGAATTATAGTAATAGTACCCGTCGACAATGATGTTGTAGCGCGTGCCGGCCTGCGCCAGGAAGCTCACGCCGCTGTTCCCGTTGGGACTGCCGTCATTATCGTTGGCGATGATGTACGTGAGCGCGTTAACCGCATTGCCGGTGTAAACACCGAGGCCTGTATCAAGCTCGCTCCCGTGCGTGTCGAAATAGACCAATCCGGTCTCCGGCGCCACCCAGGTCCACCACACCGACCGTTGCGTGCCCCAGCAATTGTAGGTGAGGCAGGGCTCGCCGCTTTCAGACAGGGCCGCCAACGTGGTTCCCGTCGTGTGGCCGGAAGCCCCTGTCAGTTCGATCGCGTTGACAAACAGGTCGTTCGGCGGGGATTCGACAAGCGACCAATTCAGGACTATCGAACCCTCGGTCGCATAGTAGTAATATCCGTCGACAAGGATGTGGTAGCGCGTACCGGCTTCCACCACAAAGGTGACGCCACTGTTCCCGTTGGGACTGCCGTCATTGTCATTGTTAGTAACACAGTTCAGCCCGTCAACGCTGTCGCCGGTGTAAATGCCAAGTCCCGTGTCAAGCTCGCTCCCGTGCGTGTCGAAGGTGACCCTTCCCCGCGCCGGCGCCACCCAGGTCCACCACACCGAACGTTGAATGCCCCAACACCCGTATGTGAGACAGGGCTCCCCGCTTTCAGACAGGGCCGCCACATCGGTCCCCGTCGTCTGGCCCGATTCGCCCGCGATTTCAATCGCGTTGGCAAACAGGTCATTCGGCGGTGATTCGATGAGCGACCAATTCAGGACTATCGAACCCTCGGTCGCATAGTAGTAATACCCGTCGACAAGGATGTGGTAGCGCGTCCCGGCTTCCACCACAAACGTGACGCCGCTGTTCCCGTTGGAACTGCCGTCATTGTCATTGTTCGTAACACAGTTCAGCCCGTCAATTGTATTGCCGGTGTAAACACCCATCGCCGTGTCAAGGTTGCTCCCGTGCGTGTCGAAGGTGACCCTTCCGGGCGCGGGCGCCACCCAGGTCCACCACACTGAACGCTGCGGCGCGTAGCAGCCGTAGGTCAGGCAGGGTTCCCCGCCCTCGGACGTGGCCGCCACATCGGTCCCGGTCGTCTGGCCCGATTCGCCCGATATTTCAATCGCGTTGGCGAACTGGTCATTCGGCGGAACCGGGGTGAAATTCCAATTCAAAACGATGTTGCCCACCGGCGCGGAATAGTAGTAGTAGCCATCTATCATGATGTAGTAGCGCGTGCCGCCCTGCATCTCAAAGGAGACCCCGCTGGTCCCGTTGGGGCTTCCATCGTCGTCGTTGGTGATGACGGTTGTCAGGGCATCCACCGAGTTGCCGGTGAAAACAACAAGCCCGGTGTTGAAATCGCTCCCGTGCGTGTCGAAGGAAATCCGGCCCGGACCCGGAGCCACCCAGGTCCACCACACCGAACGCTGCTGGCCGTAGCAACCGTACCTGTAGCAGGGTTCGCCGTCTTCAGACCAGGCCGCCGCATTGGTTCCCGTTACCGTGCCCGAGTCCCCCGGCAGTTCAATCGCATTGGAGAACAGGTCATTTGCCGGGGTCGGCGTGAAGGTCCAGGACAGCGTCAGGGTGCCGCCCGGCCCCCCGCTGTCCACCTGGATGCAGTACTCCGTTCCGGCAACACAGCGGAACGCTTCATTGTTTCCTGCCACACGGCTCAAGGCATCCACGGAGGTGCCCAAGTACACGTTGAGAGAAGGCGTGTTCACACCCGAAGCTGCGGAGAAGTACACTTCTCCTTCCACGGGCGCCGTCCACCGCCACCACACGCTCTTGCCGCCGTAGTTGGGCTCGCCCGATTCCAGCGTGGCCCAGCCGTTTGTGCCCGCGGTGGTGCCCGACGCACCGGAAATCACGAACGCATCCAGGAAATTGTCGTTGGCAGGCGCGCCGACAGTGCCCCAGTTCAGGACAATCGGACCAAAGGGGTACGACCAGTAATAGTAGCCCGTGACCATAATGTGATAGCGCGTGCCAGCCTGCGCCTCAAAGGTCACCCCGCTGTTTCCAGTGAAGCTGCCGTCATCGTCGTTGCTGGTGACCCACGTCAGCCCGTCCACCGTGTCGCCGGTAAAGACGGCAAGCCCCGTGTTGACACCGCTTTCGTGCGTGTTGAAGAAGACCGTCCCGGTGTCCGGAGCCACCCAGGTCCACCAGATGGACCGCTCCCAGCAGCAGTAGGTGTACCAAGGCTCGCCGCTTTCATAATAGGACGCCACGGTGGTGCCAAGCGCCCGGCCCGAAGGACCGGTCAGTTCAACCGCATTGGCAAACAAATCGTTCACCGGGGCTTCCGTGAAGTTCCATGCCACGGTCACAGGACCGCTCGGCCCCCACGAACCGTCCACCTGGATGAAGTATTCCATCCCGCCAAAGCAGTGGAAGGTCCGGGTGTTCCAGTCGTAATCCACCCCGACCAGGCTGTCGACGGACGCGCCCGTGTAGGCGTTCAGCGTCGGCGAGAAACTGTTCGAAGTCGCGGTGAACAGCACTTCGCCGTCCGCGGGCGCGGTCCACCGCCACCAGGCGCTCTTGCCGCCGTTGTTGGGCTCGCCCGGCTCCTGCGTGGCGCCGACGGTGTTACCGTCGATTGTGCCCGACCCGCCCTCAAGAACGGCCGCATCGGCAAAGTCGTCGTTGGCAGGCGATCCCGCCGGACCCCAATTCAGCACGATGTTTCCAACGCCGCCCCAATGCGCGGCGACCTGAACATGATACACCTGGCCTTCCTGCGCCAGGAAATTGATCCCGCTCGTCCCGTTCGGGAAGCCGTCGTTGTCGTTCGAGACAACCGTGGTGAGACTGCCGACTGAATCTCCCGTGTAGATGGCGAGCACTGTGTCAAAGTCACTGCCGTGCGTGTCGAAGGAGAATTTTCCTGTCGCCGGCGGGGTCCATGTCCACCACACGCTCATGCCGCCAAAAGTGGGTTCGCCCGGTTCCACCGAGTCCCCGACATTGGTTCCCGTCGTGCTGCCGGACGCACCACCAAGCGCAAAGGCGCCGGCGAAATCATCGTTGCCGGACGCCGGACTCCAGCTCAGCAGAATCGCGCCCACGGGGGCCGACCAGTAGTAATAGCCGTCCACCAGGATGTAATAGCGCGTCCCTTCCTGCGCCAGGAAATTCACTGTGCTGTTCCCGTAGGGATTGCTGTCATCGTCATTGGAGCCGACCAACGTGAGCGCGTCCACCGAATTGCCGGTGTAAACGCCGAGGGCCGTGTTGAAATTGCTCCCGTCGGTGGTAAAGAAGAACTTGCCCGTGGCCGGGGCCACCCAGGTCCACCACACGGAACGCTGGGGCGCGTAGCAACCGTAGGTAAGGCAGGGCTCCCCGGGTTCATACCAGGCCCCGTCATTGGTCCCCGTCGTCTGGCCCGCGGGCCCTGTCAGCTCAATCGCGTCGGCAAACAGGTCGTTGGTCACCGGCACCCCGGTCACGACATCCACCGACCGTGTGACCTGAACGGCGGTGTTGAACGCGCCCTTTACAGTCACCCATCCGCCTTCCCCGACCGTCTCGCTGTAAGGAACGCCGTCGAGTACATAGCTTATGCGCATTTGCTTGTATATGCCGGGCGTCGGGTCGCCCCACCACCCGTTGCACGCGCAGAATGACCGTGTTCCCGCGGCCACCATCTGCGCAACCTGTGCGGTCACATCGGCATACCATCCTTGGTCAAGCGCGCCATAGACGGCTTCCTGAATCACTATCTCGCCCGCTGAATCGCCCACGTTGTAGGTCACGGTGTAGTTTCCGGGCGCGTTTATGTTCACCGGGTTGTTGACCACAATGGACGAAGTCAGGTCGCCCATGCACGTGTCAAAGGCCGTCGCGCCCGGGTCCTCATAGACGGTGCCCATTTGCAACGCAATATGGCTGTCGCCAAGCAGCGTGATCACCGGCGCCGTCGTGTCCACGGTCGCCACCGTCCGCGTGACCTGGGCGGCGTTGTTGCCGCTGCCGTCGGCCGCGTTGTAGGTGATGGTGTAGACCGCGTTGCGCACCATGGTGTTTACCGTGTCGCCGCCCACGGTGATACTGCCGGTCATGTCGCCCGTGCAGGCGTCGCTGGCCGTCGCGCCCGGATCCGTGAAGGTTGTGCCGCACTCCACCGTAAGCGCGGCGTCTCCGACAAGCGTG
>CAIXUF010001414.1 GCA_903922535.1 Candidatus Hydrogenedentota bacterium | reverse complement strand
TTGACCAGCCCCTGGCCCTGAAATCCGCTCACCGGAAACTGACCCGGCAACGTGCCGTGGGCGGGCCCCTTGCCGAAAGCCTCGCCTTCCGCCTTCCAGGCGCCGTAGTCGGGGCCCTCGAAATCGGCCATCAGAATGTCCGCTCGCGCGGCAGCGCTCTCCGATTCTTTTGGCACTGCGGGCTCCGGTGTCGGTTGCGCCTTGGGCGTTTCCTCGATCCAGATGATTTCCGAGGCATTCGCGCCGGTCATGCCCGTCACGTCAATCCCATGGGCCATGAGCTGGGCCCCGGTGCGCACGCAGTTGAGATCCCGGCGCTCCTCGAAGGTCAGCGTGTACACACTCCCGGGATTCAGCCCCTTGAGCCGGATGACCTTGTTCGGCGGAACATCCGCGCTCGGCTTAAACAGGAAGATGGAACCTTTCTTGATGTCGGGATTATGGAATTGCAGTCCGTCCCAATGCACACCATCGGCCATGGGCAGAATATGATAGACATTCGCGCCACGCAGAATCGGACGCTGTTTCTCCTTGTAGAGCGCAATGTGCCGGCGGTATTCCGGCGTATCAAAAGCCCAGGTCAGAATCGGCCCCATGATCGCGGTGCGCAGATTCGACGTCATGTCCGGCCCCGCGCCGATGTCGGACTTCAACTGCGCCGGGTTGATGGCATAGGTGTTCGCATAGTAGGTGGAACGGGTCTTCCAGGGTGTTTGGTCGTCATCATTCATCGTGCAGAACGTCATGCGACGGCAGATTGCGAATCCCTTGTACTTGCCGCCGTTGCAGCAGTTCTCGTAACGGTATCCAGGCCGACTGGCGATCAGGCGGTCCTGGATATACAGGAAATTGGTCACGCCTTCGTATGTCTGGGGCATCGGTTCTTTAGGCGCGCTGTAAAGGTCGGTCCGCCACATGTCGAACCACCCCTGGTTGTAGCGCGCCAGGACCGCCTCGAGTTCCGTGTCCCGCCCGGCGATCGTGTTCAGGTCGGCATCCTTGTACGTCCCGCCCATGTAAAGTGAAGCTTTCAGGCCGGCCTTGTGCGCTTTGGCCGCATAATCAAATCCGTTCGGCCAGTTCTCAGGGTGGAACGTCCAATCCCGGTCTGTGTACCAGCACTTCCCGGAACCGTCCCAGAAATCCATCTTCACGCATTCCACTCCCGTGGCGGCCAGCTGATCGTAAACGCTTTGCGGCGTCGTTCCGACCACGCTGGCGTTCCCGCTCGGCGAGGACGGTGCCTGCATGCAGACCTCGCTCCACGGCTCATTCTCGATACCGTGCAAACTCCGCGTGATCTTGTGATTCCAGAACCACCGCTTGAACCGGTTGGCGCCGTCATCCAAGTCGCCCTGATAGGTGCCGTAGTACACCGACGGCACCGCGAACACCGCCCCGGGGACACGGGTCACATTCTCCGTAACGGGAGACACCGACACCGTGAACTCCTGCGGCTTCGCCGCCGAAGTCACCCGGAACCCGCCCAGTTCCCATTCATATCCCATGTACACGCCGTGCCTCTCGCCAACGCCCAGCAACAGGAACGGAATGATGGAGGAATCCGTAGCGAAATTCGCGTTCACGCCGATCACGTTTTCCTGCACCTCGCCTATCCCCACGCTTGTCTTCCAGGCGCGGTGCAAGGTCACGGGGCCATCCGCCGTTAGATCAATCTTCGCGGCCACCAGCGTCGGCGGGAAGATGACATTGTCGCCGGACTTGTTTTCGATGAACACCTCGTTTTCCACCGGCCCCGGCCCCGGCAACGCCCGCCACACCGATTTCAATTCCAGCGCCGGGTTGGCGCAGGTGAATCGCAAGGTTAACTGATGGCCATTCTTCTTGTCTTCGGTCGCGTCGAGATACTCCCAAGCCGCTGACTGACCGGCCTTCCCCGTCTCGATGCCGGGCAAGGGCACGCCGGATGGCGCGGTCGTCCAGTTCCATTTCTGCGTGGGGTTGCGCAGGCTGACGATGCTGATCGCATGTTCCGTCGCCGCCAGGGTCAGTTCCGTGTCATCCGTCGTCAAAATCCACGTCCGATTCACGTCTCCCGTTCCCGGCTCGGCCGCCTGAACGGCCATGGCCAAAGCGATTGCGCCCAACGCCGTAACGAACACTCGTGTAGTTGTCTTCATCTGAAAGCCCCTTCCTGCATTAACGAGACGTTTGCGGAATGACGGTGATCGCTTGATTCTCCCACGGTTCCCCGGGGCGATCCACCACGTAAGTTGCTCCGGCTGCCGTGGGAAATGTTAGCACTCCATCCTTTTCCGCCACGGTCACCTCAGCCATCGCATCCCCACGACGGACGCGGACCGGGCACTCCCAGGGCCGCACCAGGCTGCACGGCCGCCCGGCCTCGCTGGTGATCGTTAGATAGGACACCTTGCCGCCGCTCTGGATTTCGCCGCTCACGAGAAACGCGCCCTCGGTGCGCAGGCGGGCGAAGCGGGCGGTGTGCTTGAGTTTCACCGGGGCCACGCGGAGTTGTCCGGTGTGGCTTTGCACCAGGCACTCGTTGACGACAACAGGCCATCCCAGAAAATGCATGAAGATATATCTATCAGCAAAGCCGCTGGACTTCGGGTACGTTTGGCAGCCGTTGTCATGCAGAATCGATCGCGTGTGCTTTTCGAAAACGTCGAGCGGGTCGTGCCCCAGCCGCACCCAGGCCATCGAGAGCATCACCAGATCGTCCCAAAGATAATACGGGGTGATCTGCAATGTCCTGAGAGCCAGTTCCCGTTCTTGCGGCGTGCTGTGCAGGCCAATTTCACCGCTGGGAAAGATCGGCATCGTCCAAGGCGAAAGGTTGTATTGGATGACCGGATAATTCTCGTAAGCCACCAGCACGTCCCCGGATGGAAAATCGGTGGATGTGTACATCGGCTGGGCGTTAGCTGCTCTGTGATCGACCGGCTTGAAGTTCTTCCCATCAACGACCGTGGTTGGATAGCCGCGCAGGTTGGCGGCGACTTTCTCCCAGTTAGCACGCCGGTCTTCATCCACTCCCAGCACCTGGCTGGCGGCCGCCGCGGTCCGCAGCAG
>CAIXUF010001413.1 GCA_903922535.1 Candidatus Hydrogenedentota bacterium | reverse complement strand
AGCGCGTAGCACGGCCGGAACGGGTCCAACATCGTCCCGGCGCTGTTGCGCGGTTTTAGCCGTCTGTGGATAGGGCTAGCGTCAACGGCTGGGGCGTGGGGCGGCCGGCTGTCTGGTCGGTGTCTTGGCTCGTCCGGTGGCGCGAACGCGGCAGGACGGCCCCGTGGCGTGCGCCGTGGCCATAGAAAAAGCCCGCCGCACTCGGTAGAGCACGGCGGGCGGGTAGGCGTGGCGTTGGCCAGGTGCGTCTTGTCAGGCGATGCCCTTCCCCCGCAGAAACGCGGCGCGCTCGGCGGTGGTCTGCCGGGCCGGATCGGCGGCGCGCTCAATCTCGGCCTTGGCGTCGGCCTTGGCGTCGGCGTCGCGCTTGGCGAGCGCGGTAGCGTCGGCATCAATGGCACCGCCCCATTCCTGAAGGGCTTGCCCGGCCCGCTCTAGGGCGTCGCGGGTAGCTTGGGTGGCTGCGCTCACAGCACCCTTAGAATGTCGGCGCGATAGGCGACGATCTGGCCGGCGTTCATGGCGGCGATCTGCGCGGCCGTGCAGCGCGTGCCGGTGGACTGGTCTTGGTACGGGCCGGCCTGTTTCATCTCGACACCGATGCGCTCAAACACACCCACGGCGGCGGCCAGGGCATCGGTCGCGCTGCGTTCATCCAGGGACAGCACGCCGCTGACGTTGACGCGGTGTGCATCGGCGCCAAACAGGTTGGACATGGCGGTGGCCTTGGCGGCGGTGGCCGTCGTCAGGGCGGCGTCTGCCGTGGCCACGTCGGCTTGCGCCGTCAGGTGGTCTTGCATCAGCGCGTCCTTGCGGGCGGCTTCGGCGGTGACCAGCGCGTCAGCCAGGCGCACGGCCAGCACGTCCACAACCACGGCGCGCTTACTGGTGATCAGCGGGGCGAGCGTGGCGGGCGCGGTCGTGCGATCGGCGCGCAGTGCGAACAATTCGCCGACGGCGGTTTGCAGTGCGGCGGCGGCGGTTTCTACGGGTGTGCTCATGTTTCTTTTTCCTTTGGGATCTCTGCGGCGGGCGCCGGCAAAGCGTTGTTGCCCGCCGTGCGCTCAATTTCTTGCTGAAGTTCCATGCGGCCCAGTTGCTTAAAGCCTTCCTGAACGTTGGTCACTCGATGTTGGAGCTCAATCTCTGCCTGTAGTTCATCATCCGTCATGTCTTCATAGTTGCGGCCGGTGCGTGCCGTCAGGTTCACCGACTGCGTTACGCGGCCCTCGGTGCGCTCGGCGATGAACTCAACCGCCCAGGACTCGCCGCGCAGCGCCGCCAGCATGGTATTCCGGCAGACGGCTTCGATGAACGTCGCCGACGTGGGCAACGTGTCGCCGTCGCGCAGTGATGCCCTTACTTCGGGCGATAGCTTTTCCCGGCCGATGCGCCGCAGGATGTCGGCGATGCACTTTACCTTGGGCGGGCGGCCGTGGCGGTTGATGCGGGTATCGCCGGGCTGGAAGGGTCGGCTGTTGCTCGGCTGTTTTGCTGGAAAGCTCACGGCCGCCCCTTGCCGACGCTCTGGGCGCAGCCGTTGGCACCGTGGCGCCGCTTTGACGTGGTGGTCCGGGTGTTGGGCCGTCCTGCCGGCACGACGCCTTTAAGGGCAGCATCGCGCCGGAGGTTCTGCTCGCACCGTAGCGCGATCAAACAGCATTCGCGCTCTGACAGATCGGCGGGCGGATGGTTCAGCATGGCGTACTGCAAAGCGCGCAGGCAGCGGCGATCAAAGGCGGTCAATTTCTTGGGTGTGGTTTCGCGCTTTTCATTTTTCACGCGGGCCGCAGGTGTTGAAGAATACTTCAAGCTTCTTGAAGTATTATGAAACACTTCTTGTTCCGTGCTCATAGCTGATACACCTCGTTAAAGGGTGTGCTTGTGGCTGACACACCTTGGGTGTGCTCATGGCTGGCACACCTTGGGCTTGCTGGCGGTGGCGGGAACGAACGGCGTGCGGCCGGTGGCGGCGGCAATGCTGGGCGTTCTGTAGCAGGTCGCGTGAGCAACTGCGGCTTGGCGGAGTCCACGATGTAACGGTTCACAGGCTGTTTGCCGCCGGCTGTCTTGATCGGCTTTCGTTCACCAGTGCGGCGGATGCAGCCCGCCGCCAGCAGTTCTTTCAGAGCGCGCTGAACCGTGGCCGTAGAAAGCCGGGCGTCGCGGGCCATTCCGCGGATGCTGGGGAATGCGGTAAAGT
>CAIXUF010001412.1 GCA_903922535.1 Candidatus Hydrogenedentota bacterium | reverse complement strand
GGCTTGGCCGCCTGGAACATCGAAAGCCTCATCGTCCTTCCCCCCGGCCAGGCGACCCAGGTCCGGTGGCTTTTTGCCTGCACGATTACGGCGTTCTTTCTGGCGACCATCCAGGCGCCCTTTGGCGTGGCCACTTTCTACACAAACCGGCTCGACCTGCAGAGTGCCCTCAGCGTCGTTCAGCAGGTGGCCAGAGTGGCCCTGGTAGTCGGCTTGTTCAGCGTGCTCCGTCCGCAGGTTTGGCACGTGGGGCTGGGAGCGCTGCTCTCTCTATGCATCGGCTGGGGTTGGTCCATCCGGCTCTGGCACCGCTTGACGCCCATGCTCCGTCTTTCAGTTTCCCATTTTCGTCTTTCTGCACTGTGCAGCCTTCTTTCTACGGGCGGCTGGATCTCGATCAACCAGGTGGGATCGATTCTTTTTCTGGCTATTGACCTTGTGGTGGTCAATCGGCTTTTTGGTGCGGAATCGGGTGGACGCTACGCGGTGGCTCTGCAATGGTCCGGCCTGTTGCGCTCCATTGCCACGGTGATTGCTGGCGTGTTTGGCCCTACCATTGTCTATCTGTTTGCCCGCAACGAGATCAATGAACTTGTGACTTACACCCGCCATGCCATGAGATTCCTGGGCATTGCGATTGCGCTTCCCATCGGCCTGATTTGCGGGCTGTCGCAACCGCTTCTTAAGACTTGGCTGGGACCAGAGTTTGCTGATCTTGACCTCCTCATGAGTCTGCTGACAGTCCATCTGAGCGTCAACTTGGCAGTCCTTCCGCTGTTCAACGTTCAAACAGCCACAATCCAAGTAAGGACACCGGCGATGGTTACGATTCTGATGGGGGTAGGAAACCTGGGCCTGGCCCTTTTTCTTGCCGGACCAATGGGTTGGGGCGTTTACGGGGTCGCGGCGGCGGGCGCTATCGCCTTGACCGCGAAGAACCTCGTGTTCACCCCGCTGCACGCGGCGCATGTTCTTCATTGTTCGTCCGGCATCTTCCTGCGGGAGATGTTGCCCCTCGTTTTTCTTACTCTGGGCATTGTTGTGACGGGCAGAGTTTTGGCAGCAACATGGGATGTATCGGGCTGGTTCCGCCTAACGGCCGTGGGCGCCGCCGTGTCCCTGATCTACACTGCGGTCGCTTATGGAATCGTCCTCCGTCGCGAAGAGCGGGTTCTGGCCTGGAGTATGCTTCGGTCCTTCGTTCCCCAACAGGGTCGTGCTACCGGATGAGCGCGAAAGAAACCACTACGTTGTTGCAAACCGTCGTGCAGGGCGGCTATTGCATCGGCTGCGGTGCCTGCGCGGCGGTGGAAGGATCGCCGCTCCACATCGTCTGGAATGGTTTCGGCCAGTACGAGGCCGCTCTCAATCCCGCTTGTCGGCAAAACGGGAACGAGCCGCACATTCTCGCCGTGTGTCCATTCGCAGGGGCGGGACCGGACGAAGATGCAATTGCCCGTGAACGCTACAGCGCTAATTGCGTGTATGACACGCGGATCGGCCACTACATGTCTGCGTACGCCGGTTATGTCACCGAGGGCGATTTTCGCGAAAAGGGGAGCTCCGGAGGAATGGTATCGTGGCTAATTGCTGAACTATTCCGCCGTGGGCAAGTTGATGCAGTAGTCCATGTGAGAGCCAAAACATCTCAGGACGGTGCTCCGGCCCTGTTTCAAATGTCCGTTTCCCGATCCGAGCAAGAGATTCGCGAGCGTGCAAAATCCCGGTACTATCC
>CAIXUF010001411.1 GCA_903922535.1 Candidatus Hydrogenedentota bacterium | reverse complement strand
GCCGGTGTCGGTGGTGAAGGTCAGCGCCCCGGCGACCGCGGGGGTCGAGCAACTGTGCTTGAGCGGGTAGGACCAGAGGGTGGCCGTGGTCTCGCCCGTTAGATTGGCGTCCACGCACTTGAGCCATGCCTTGTATTTGCCCCACCACAGGTCGCCGCCGACAGTGACATAGATCCGGTCGCCGAGGAAGACCGGCGGGCTCATGATGGTGGAGGGCGAGATCTCGCGGTTGCCGCTGTAACTGTGGATGTCGTCCTTGGGCGCGTCCGGGTCGGGGTCGTATTTCAAGACGCGCTTGAGGTTGACGACGGTGCCGGCAGGCGGCATCTCGCCGAGGGCGTCGAAGGCATAGAGCCTGCCGTCGCCACCGCCGAAACAAACCAGGGTGCGGCCGTTGACGGTGCCCAGTGCGGGCGATGAATACGTGTTGTGAAAGATGTTAGGGCCGATGTGCTCGTTGTCTTTGGCGACGAGGCGACCGGTCTTCTTGTCGAGCACGATCAGGCTGGGGGCATCCGGCTTGCGGATGGTCCGGTGCGTGTTGTCCACGCCGTTGTTGGAATTGAGATAGAGAAATCCGCCATGGATCAACGGGCTGCCGTAGGAGGTGTCGTGGGGCCAGATACCGGCCTCGGCACGCAGGTCGGTCACCCACAGGATGTCGGCATCGGTCGGGCCGACGGGGATGGGATCCGTGCCCTGCGGCGTCTGGTGCCGGGCTTCGTCCGTGAACGGCCCGTCATTTCCGTTAGCCATGCCGTGGACGTCGAGGCAGACGACCTCGGCGCGGTTGGTGAGCAGATAGATGCGCTCGTCCTCGACGGTTGCGGGCGAGGCGATGCCGACCTTGGGCCAGTCCAGATAGGGATCGCCGGTGATCTTGGGAACGGTGAGTTGCCACAGAAACCTGCCGGATTTTTCTTCCAGGCAGTAGAACACGCCGCAGTCGCCCTTGTGGCGCGGGTCGCGCGGCGTGTCGTTGTTCGTTCCGACAAAGACCCGGCCCTGCGAGATCACGGGGGTGGAGTAGCTCTCGGATCCGAGTTGGACCGTCCATTTCACGCCCGCACCCGTGGCGGGATCCACCCGGTCCGGCAGGTTCGTTTCGCCGGATACCTGATTGCGCGTGAAGCGCTCGCCAAGCTGCGGCTGATCCGCAGCCATCAGCGGCATGCCGGTTACCAGCCATGCGGCGGCAAAGAGTGAGAGATACGTTAGATGAAGGATTCGGTTCATGCTGGGGATGCGGGATGGGGGATCTTTATCAGATCGTGGCAAGCAAGGATATATATGTTAGAATCGGGGCGCTGGCGGGTGATGAGCTGGAATCACTCAAGGAATGGATTGATCACCCGCACTCCGTTGTAGGTTTGGCCGTGGTTGAGATCCTCGGAATAAACCGTGTGACAACCGAGTTCCGCGGCTGCGGCGATGATCGCGCCATCCCAATAGGATATCTGGTGTCGTTTCTTGATGGCGAGTGCGGCCCAAAACACCGCCTCGGTCAGCGGCAGGATCTGATAGTTTTCCAGAGACTCAAGAACACGGGTCACCAATTCCTCCGGAACCTTGAGTTTGGCGGTCGCATTGACATAGAACTCGGCTAGCACCTGCACGGACAAACCGACATGGTCGAGTGTCAGCAACTCCCTTGCCTTGGCACGTTTCCGCTGTTCCGATTTACTACGGGATGCGGCGTAGAGCAGGATATTCGTATCCAGGAAGATGTCAGCGTGCATGGGCTTGTGATCGGCTCAAACGATTCTTGGCGGCTATCACAGGGAGGCGGTCCATGGCCGCGAACAACCGCTTGGCCCGGTCCCGCGCCTGCGTATGCTTCGCTTCCAGCACGTGTTCCAAACCTTGCAAGACCAATTCGCGCAACGTCGTGCGACGTTCCGCCGCAATGATCTTGGCCTGATGGATGATCGCGTCAGGCAGTTCGATGGTGGTTTTCATGGCCCGTAAATACAGCTCTACGGCCCTGATGTCAAGGGCCGGCATGCGGAGCCCTGGCGACAGGCTGGGATGAGACGGTTCACTTTTCCTTCAGGGCGTTGATTCGGGTCAACGGCCAGTAAATCCTAGCGACCTCAGAGTGGCAGAGCCGGCAAACGTCATGACCGCCGTTGCATGGAGGAGGGATTCGCGATAACGGCAATGCATTTGAAAAGGAGGTAACGGAGGAAACATGCGGC
>CAIXUF010001410.1 GCA_903922535.1 Candidatus Hydrogenedentota bacterium | reverse complement strand
CGATCTCCGATGCATGCCCAAGCCCTGGTCTGTGATGCGCAGCAGCAGTTTTCCCTGGCCGACGTCTTTCTGCCTGAACCGGACGCGGACTCGCTGGTGGTGCGAACCCTCTGCTCCGGGGTGAGCATCGGCACGGAGTTTGCGCTGATCCGGAACAAGATATCCTGGGGCCCCTATCCGCTGTGCACGGGGTACATGGGCACGGGGATCATAGAGTCCGTCGGATCGGGGATCAAGGACTTCCAGGAGGGCGACAAGGTCTACTTCAGGGGCAATGACTCCATGGAACTGGCGAACGGCAAGAGCGTGACGTGCGTGTCGGGAGCCCATTGTTCCCGCGCCGTGCGCCAGCCTCATACCACGCACGGGGTGGATCACGTGATTCCGGGTGTGCGCATGGATGTCGCCAGCATGTTCGTCATGCCGGCGGTGGGGCTTTTGGGCGTTGACATGGCGAACCCGCGGATGGGGCAGACGGTGGTTGTGTACGGGGCCGGGATGATCGGGCTGGGAGTGGTGGCGGCCTGCGTGCATCGTGGCTGTGTGGTTGTGGCGATTGACATCAGCGAGAAGCAACTTTCCATCGCGAAGAAGTTTGGCGCCGACCATGTTGTCAACGGGGCGGAACAGGATGTTGTTGCGGAGGTCAGGAAGATCGCGCCTGACGGCGCCGACGTTGTGTTCGAGAGCACGGGAATACCGGCGTGCATAGACCCGGCCATTGCGCTGTGTCGCTGGCGCGGAACGTTCGTGTGGCAGGGCAACTATGGCGAGAAGCCCGTGTCCATGCATTTCCTGCCGGCGCACGGCCACCAGTTGAAGATGGTATTCCCCTGCGACGACGGTCTGCAGCCCTGCCGTCGCGCGGTGATACGGAACATGGCCATGGGCGCGCTCAAATGGGAAAACTGCATTACGCACCGAATCGGATATGCGGAGTCGCCGGACATGTATGAACGCATCAACAAAGGGAAAGAGAAGGATATTGTCGGGGTGGTGATGCAGTGGGCGGCGGAATAGCGTGTGGCGCGCGGCGCCGGGAGGATCGTCATGAGCAGCATACTGATCACAGGAGCGAGCGGTTTCATCGGGGGGGCCCTGGCGGCATCCATGGCCGGAAAACATGACGTGGTTTGCGTCAGCCGGAAGAAACCGAACCTGAAAGATGTGCCATGGGTTCGGGGTGAATTCGGATCATTTGAGGATCTGCGGCAGCTCGGTGATCGGAAGGTGGATGTGGTGGTCCACCTGGCGGCGGTGACAGGCGGTTGCCTGGAACGCGACGGCATTGCCGTGAACGTGGAAGGCACCCGGTGCCTGATGCGCTGCCTGATCGACCGGGGCTGTCGGAAATTCGTCATGGCCAGTTCCATCGCGGCGGTCGGGTTTCAGAGCACGAAGTTCCGTCCGCTGCAACTGCCGATACCGGACGAGCACCCGTGTCTTGACCGCGACGGATATGGCATCTCGAAGTTCCTCATGGAGGAGATGACGAAATACTGCCAGCGCCAGAACGAGGATCTGGACGTCATCAATCTGCGCCTGGCCACCGTGTGCCCGGATGACGGGATGCCGGCGCCGATGAAAGTCTGTCCGCCGATGGCGTGGGGACTTGGCGGCATCACGGTCATGGCGCTGAGCGATGCCGTGCGGGCT
>CAIXUF010001409.1 GCA_903922535.1 Candidatus Hydrogenedentota bacterium | reverse complement strand
GGCGAGAGCATAATGTGCAGTGCCAGCTTGCGTTGGAGAGGCACGTCACGAAACTGTGGGAAGGAAGGGGTGTAGTGTGGGAATGAAGACCGTCGTACTACTCAGTGGGGGTATGGATTCAGCTACGCTGCTTTACCAGTGCGCGGCACTCGGTGACGAGGTGTCCGCGCTTGGCGTGTTCTACGGCCAGAGGCACCGCCGCGAGCTGGAGTCCGCGTACGACTTGACACGGTGCCTCGGCGTGTCTTACCACGTCGTGCCCTTGGACGGCCTGCAGCACGTACTGCGCTCCGCCATGACATCCGGGGGCACGGCTGTTCCTGACGGGCACTACGAGGCGGAGTCGATGAAGGCCACCGTAGTCCCCATGCGCAACGCCATCTTCCTGAGCGTGGCCGTCGGCTACGCGTGGTCTATCGGCGCGGACCGTGTGGTGACGGCCGTCCACGCGGGCGATCACGCCATCTATCCCGACTGCCGGCCGGAGTTCATCCAGGCGTTCAACACGATGGCACGTGCAGCGAGCGACGGCTTTCAGCAGGTGCTCGTCGAGGCGCCGTTTGTCGGGCTGTCCAAGACGGATATCGCGCGTCTTGGCGAGAAGTATGGCGTGCCGTGGGCGCGTACGTGGTCCTGCTACAAAGGCGGGGAGAAGCACTGTGGTGTCTGCGGTACGTGTACAGAACGCCGGGAGGCGCTGGCCACAGTGGGCGACCCGACGGAGTACTTGGCGTGAAGGAGCTGGCGCTAGACGAGATCGTCTCGCCCTCTTGGGGGTGGCGGGAGGCTGACCCGGTGTTCGTCCACCGGCTGGAGCGGAGTCTGCAAGAGTACGGGCAGCTCCGGGCGCTGGTCGTGCGCCGGGTGGGGGACAAGTACGAGCTTGTCGATGGGCGCGCGTTGTACGTAGCGCTGCTCGTGCTCGGGAAGACTTGCGCATGGGTTGTTGACTTGGGAGAAGTGAGCGAAGACCGTGCCATCTCCGCCGCGTTGTCGCTGGACCTGCGGCAAGAAACGGACTTCGTGTCGATGGCCAAGTGCATCAACAGGTTGGAGGACCAGTCGGTCATACCCACGTCCACACGGATTACAGAAGAGGACTTGGCGTACTACAGTGTTCTGGCGGAAGGATTCGACTGGTCGAAATTCGGTGCTACTGGACAGGAAGGGTTGTTCGAAGACCCAGAAGAAGAGTCATACGCGGTGGGACAGGAAGAACCGGTCGCTGCAGCTCCGGATGTCATAACACCAGACGTCGAAACACCGGCCGCACCTGTTATCGCCGCGCCTGTCGTCACCACCCGCCCGCGCCCCGCTATTCCCGAGCTGCTCGAGTGCACGCCGGCACCCGCTGCACCGCCGCCCACAGCAGCGCCCATCTTCTTCCCGCCCGTCCTTGACATCCCGCGCGTAACCGTCGAGCCGCCCTCCGTCGGCCGCGACTTCTTCACCGACACCCGGAAGTCCGACCTGACGTGGGTGGCGCAAGAACCGCCGTCGCTAGACGGTATCGACACTATCTCACTTAACCTCGAAACGACCGGCCTCGACTGGCGCGGTAAGGACCGCCCGGTCGGCATCACCGTGGGCACGCTCGACGGGCGGTTGAAGCGCTACCTCCCATTTGGGCACGCAGGCGGCAACCTGGATGAAGCCACGGTGCTCCGCTGGGCGCAGCGCGAAGTGCGCGGCAAGCACATTGTGAACGCGAACACGAAGTTCGACATCCATATGGCCCGCGCATGGGGCGTGGACCTGGAGGAACAGGGCAACACTGTCAGCGATGTGCAGCACTACGCCGCGTTATTGGATGACAACCGTGGAGCCGTCTCACGGTCGGATGGTCTAAGGCCGTTTTCTCTAGATGCGCTTGCGCAAGACTACCTCGGCGGCTGCACCGTGCCGCGCGTTGATGAGACGCGTATGGCCAGCTATACGGCCGCAGAAGTGGCGGAGCGCGCCGAGTATCAGGTGCAGCTCATTGCGGAGTTGCGCGAGAAGATGTGGCCGCTGCTCGACGCGGAAGACCTGCAGCGCGTACGGCAGTTGGAAGACGACGTGATTTTTCCGACGTGCGAGATGGAGCGTAACGGGGCACCGCTTGACGTGGAGTTGCTGCACCGGTGGACGAAAGAGACAGGCGAGCTACTGGACGCGCTGCTCTGGGACGTGGCTAAGGCGGCAGGGTTTGAAGTTAACCCGGATAAGCCGGCAAATTGGGAGCGTCTGTTCCGGCAACTCGGCCTCCCTGTGACGGTGTTCACGGAGAGCGGCGCCCCGTCATTTACCGATGCGGTACTCAAAGCGATCCCGCACCCCACGGTGCAAGCAGCACGGCGCGCCGGTAAGCTGGCCAGCATTCGCTCCAAGTACCTGCTGCCGTACAGTGAGGTCGTATCCGCAGGTGGTATTTTGTACTACAACCTGCACCAGCTCCGGGCCGACGACCACGGCACTGTGAGCGGGCGGTTCTCGTCTAGCAAGGTGAACATCCAGCAGGTTATGCGCCTCTCGTCACAACGCGCGGCGTTCGGCTATGCGGAAGACGACGCGAGCCATGACGACGAAATCTACATGATTCGGCGGCTGTTTATACCGCGCGACGGGTTGTGGCTGTGTGAGGACGCGCGGCAGATTGAATATAGATTGTTTGCGCACTACGCCGAACCACAGAGTGTGATGGACGCATACGCCGCAAACCCGCTGACGAACTATCACAAACACGTACTGAAGATGGTAAGTCAGCACCGGACGGGTGTGTCATACAGTTCCGTTAAGACGTTGAACTTTGCGAAATTGTACGGCAGCGGGAAAACGCGTGTAGCGGAGATGTTGGGGCTAAGTCAAAACGAGTCTGATGCTTTCTACGACGCGTACGATCGCGCTTTTCCCGAGGCCAAGAAGCTGCTTAAGACGGCGGCTGACATTGCGGCAAGGCGCGGTTATGTGAAGACGTACCTCGGCCGACGGGCGCGGTTCCCAGACCGCAAGTGGACGCACAAGGCTCTGAACCGCGTCATTCAGGGAACGGCGGCTGATATCATGAAGCAGAAGATCGTTGAGCTGCACAGAGACCGCAAGCTCACCGGGCTCACGTTACGGTTCACCGTGCATGACGAAGTGGACGGTGACTGCCCGGATATGGATAGCGTCGCGTGCGTCGAAGAGGTGTTGAACCGGCAGTCGTTTCCGCTGAAGGTGCCTATCCTATGGGAAATGGGACACGGTCCAAACTGGGCGCAAGCCAAGTCGTAGTGCAACCGTCACTCTTCGACGAACCGGAAATGGCCACAGAAGTGCTCACGCGGCGGCAGTTGCTGGTGGAGCAGGTGAAGCGGGACATGAACACCTTGTGCCTGCCCGACGTGATGATCTAGATCGG
>CAIXUF010001408.1 GCA_903922535.1 Candidatus Hydrogenedentota bacterium | reverse complement strand
CGCCAGCCACCGTCAGGTTGACCGCCGACTTGTTGGCAATGTGCAGCGAGTGCCCATTGGCCAGAGTGTTGCACTGCGGAAGCGTCCACGTCACCGGCGCCCCCCCTACGAACTCGAGGTAGTGCGCGTGCGTTGCCGACAACACCGTGGCGTTCGACATCTGCGCGATGCCCATGGCCACGTTGTTGGCGGCGAAGTTGGCGGCGCCGTCTCGGAACACGATCGAATTCGCAGTCGCGTATGACACGGCGCCCACGGTGCCGGCCGCGGCCGTTGACCCGCTAGAGTTGCCCACGACAGAGTTGGCCGGCAGGGCACCGAGTGCGCCGACGCTGCAGAACGGGATAGACCGCCACGCCGCGCCGTCCCACACGACGTCGTACACCGCAGAAGACGGCACCGTGCTCACGGCAGACCCGCCAGACGCGGTGAGCACGAGAGGGTTCGCACCAGAGTTGTAGATCGTGAACTTGAAACCCGTCGCCATGGACGCAGTCGGTGGCAGAGTGCACACCGCGCTTGCTGGGCCAGACCAGTTGATGTACGCCGGAGTCGTCGCTGTCATCGCCTGAGTCGCGTTGATCAGCGCGTATCCCTCTATAGCGTGCACGAACGCCGAGTTGCCGTATGCGTCGCGCAGCGCGACTGTGTTGACCGTCGAGGCCGCCCCGGCAGTGACCGTGGACACTGGCGCTGCCGACCCGCCCAGGTTTCCGAGCAGCGTGCTCGCTCCAATGCTCGTGAGGGCGCTCAGCGGCGTGGCTCCCGCGACGGATGTCAGCGTGACGTTCAGCGCGCCGGATCCCGCGGCTATGCCGGTGAAAGTCATCATCGGATAGTGCGGTATCGTCGCGTACGCTCCGGTCGTGCATATGAACTCGTTCCACATGCCTCCGGACATGACGGCCATCGTGGTGTTTGTGTCAGTTCCCACGGTCACGACGCCGCTCCCCGCGTTCAGGACACCGTACGTGAGACCGACAGGCGAAGACGTCGGCTGCGGCAGCATGATCGATCCCGTTCCGCTTATCACCCTGATCCTGGGCGCGGAGGCAGACGTCAACGTAACCGTACTGTTCGTCAGCGTCACGTTCTGAAAGCCGTAGATGAGGCTGTTCGCCGATATGTTCGCGTCAGAGTCGCGCATCGCGACAGAACTCGCGCCAGACGTTGCCCACGCTGCCACGGTAGTCACGGCCACGTTCGTGCCAGACGTGTTGTTACCAAGCAGGCAGTACGCCCCCACAGTACCTAGCGCCGTGACCGGCGTCGCCCCTGCAACGGCCGACGTCACGATGTCCATTATGCCCGTCCCGCTCACGGCTCCGGTGAGGTTGACGGTGGGATACTGCGGCAGCACGTCCCAGCCGTTGCTGCTGTTCACGTAAAAGCTCGTGAACATGCCGTTTGTCATTGTAGCAATCGCCACGGACGTCGCGGTGGCGTTAGTGATAGTGACGATGCCGGCGCCGCCGAGTCCCGTGCAGTACACGTCGAATCCCATACCAGATATCAGGCCGACGGTCGTTGGCAGCTTGATCAGTCCAGATCCCGTGCCCGTCACCTTGATGCGCCCTCCCGTAGTT
>CAIXUF010001407.1 GCA_903922535.1 Candidatus Hydrogenedentota bacterium | reverse complement strand
CGCCGGCTTTGCCTGACGGGGCCAAGATCGTCACCGACACCGCTCCTGAATTCGTCCAGATGCCGCCGGGCCTCACGTTCACAGGAAAGTTCACAGTCGCCAAAACGGCGCCGACCATCGACTTTGCGTACTATCCCGGCCAGGACCACGTCGGCAATCCGTGGTCGGATTGGGGGGACGGAGCCGCCGTGAGCGGCAAGTACTACTCCGCCATCGGCGACCACAAGTTCGACGCCTTCGTTTACGAGTACGACGCGGCGAAGAAGGATCTCCGGATACTCCTCGGAACAACCGCGTTTCTTAGTCTTCAGTCCGATGACTACCGGCCCGGCAAGATTCACAGCAAGATCGGGGTCGGCAAAGACGGCTGCCTGTATTACTCGACGCACCGCGGCTCTGCCGGTTATACGGATGGCGAGGGCGGCAGAAAGCATCATTACCAGGGAGATTGGGTTCTCAAGACTGACCCGGTTGCAGGAAAGACCGAGATCATGATGCACGGGGAAGTTCCCGAGTCCATTCCAGTTGGACAGTTCGATCCCGAACGGCTGATCTACTACGGCGGCACCGAACAGCATCAGGTCTTCTTCGCGTTTGACTGTGCGGGGAAGAAGCTGCTGTTCAAGAGTGAACCTGGACAGGGGCCCCAGCGCTACATGATCTTCGCGAAGAGTACGGGCCGAGTCTATTTCGTCAGCAGCAGCAACGCCGTAACCGGCGCCATGGGCTGCTACGATCCCAACACCGGCAAGATGACCACGTTTGCATTGAAAGCCTCGAGGCGCTTCGATATTCGATCCTGCACGGAGGAACTGCCGGGCGGCGTCGTGTATGTGAGCGATTTTGCGGGCAACCTCTGGAAGTTCGATGTCCAAGGCGAGAGGCTGGAGTTCATCGGTCCCCTGTTCATCGGCAAGACGGATAGCACGATCACTTCGCTGGATGCCGACGCCGCGGGACGATATCTGTATTACGTCGGCGGCAGCCATGGAGGCATTGCCAACGAAGGCATGCCCATCAAGCAGTTCGATACACGGACAAAGACCATCAAGGTCATCGCGTTCATGAATCCGTTCTACGCCCGCAAGTATAACTACAATCCGGACGGATCGTACGGATCGGCCTTGTCGCCTGACGGTTCAACGCTCTTCATCACGATGAACGGGTGTCTGCCGCCCGCCGCGGGCGCAAAGAATTGGTATGCGGTTTCCTTGTTCGCGGTCCACATCCCTGAATCCGAACGACAGCCATGACGTTGAGCCGGACAACACGGGGGGTCATGAATGCCTGCGCGCCGATGGCGATTCAGTGGTTATTGACGAGGTGGAGCGGTGGTGATGCGGCGCGGATGGGCTGGCCTCTCAAGGGCAGACAACCTGAAGATATGGGAAGAAAGAGAACAGAAGCGGGAAGTTCTGTCTCACCCCCATGTGTTACCTTTACCATGCAAGTAGCCGCTAGAGGTTGCCGCTTCTTATAACGCGCGGGCCACTGTCCGGGGAAATACAGCAGGAAGGATGGTCAGGATGTGCTCAGCAAGCCGTAGATTGATCTCTCGTCTCTGTGGAGTTCTCGTAGTATCCGCCGCCTGTGGTGGGGGAATGTGGGCGTTAGCAGCGCCAGTCGCGGCGCCGGATAGCCGTATGGCGTCGTTTCCCGCCGAATACACGAAACAGCCGTGGGGGCCCGGCGAACTTGGTGCCGCGGATGCCAAAGAAGCCGCAACCTTTGACGTGAAGCAACCTTGGAGCGGAGCTTACTACATCCTTACAGGGGAAGTGTCATTGCCAGCCTCCGGGGCCGCCCTGGCTTTCCCCGGCGGCTCGGTCTCTCTCGTCAAGGGCGAGAAGAGCCTTACACTCACCCTCGGTGCCGGGAAGACGGGAAAGAAGACCGCGATCGCCTTGACCAATGGCGCCACATCCGCATGGGTTCCCTTTTCAATACAAAGAATGGGCGATGGTCTCAGCATCGCGCTGGCGGGAACCAGCGAGGAAGGGAACGCTTCATTTTCCGCCCCGGTTGACCAGCCGCTCGTCGTCACCCTGCAGAAAGGGGCTCGCCTCAAGGCGGTGAAAGTGACCACCCTTCCCCCGGGCATGTCTCCTGTGAACCTTGACGCTTGTTTGACAGATTCAACCGGCGTGAAGAAGCCGAATCCCGGCGCGGCGATCGATCCAGCCTCGGTGCCGTCCGGTAAGACGACGGGGGACGGCGTGCCGATTATGATCGGGGACAAGGCGGTGGACGTGCGGCTCGCGATGGCGGGCTCGGACTTTTCACGGCGTTTGAAGTGGGGTTACTACGTGATTCCTTCCAACGTCAGCCGGCCTGTCGGCACGGTTCCCGGCAACGGTTATGAGGCGCTCCACGTGCTGGCTTACTCGCGCCAGATACCGAACCACGTGCCCCGGATGACCGTCTGTTACGGGAAGTGCGTGGGGTGGGGCGGGCCCATGGAGGAGGACGTGGTTCCTGTGCCCGATGTTATGGCCGGAGGCGAGTCGGTGTATGTCCAATCCCGCATACCGGTGAAATTGTCGGATGGCAAAGCGGGATGGTTGTACCACTTGCGAATCCCGGTGGCCCGCGCCGCCTCGGCATGGTTTTCGGAAGACACGCAGTTCGAGTTCACGCGCGACAAGGAGGATCTCCACAATCTGCCCGATCCCAATGAGTTCGGGCGCGTGCCGGTGGGGCTGCCCAGTTCTGTCGTGATTGTATCAGCGACTGCCGAGCGGGCGCCGGTGGGATTTGCCTACGTGCTCGGCGAACCCGGAAACGTCTTTCACGAGACGCAGGAGCCCGTGCTGACCATCAACCTGGTCAACCGGCTGGACGGCGAATTCAAAGGACGGCTGTATGCCCGCAGTGCCGGACCGGGAACGGTGGAGGAGGGGAGCCCGCTCAGGTCGGAATGGACGGTTGAGAATAATATCACGCTCAAGAAAGGCGAGAGCCGGGACTTCCCGATCAAGGTCATGCCGGCCGAGCGGAAGAAACGCGGTTGGTTCGACGTGGAAATCGGGATTGAGTGCGATGGCAAACCGGTGCAAGTGTATCGGACCACCTACGCCGTGCTGGCGCCGGACACGCGCAAGGCGATGGCCGATTCACCCTTTGGGATCTGGGAATTCTGGTGGCCGCATGCGTCGTATGCGCGGCATGACCGGCAAGTGAAGGACATCGCGACCCTGATCAACAAGGGAGGCTGGCGCTGGACTTACGGCGGAAGCGCGCAGGAACGCGCCCGAGGCTCCACTCTGAGCGCCGAACAGCTCTATGACGATTACAAGATAACCTACACGATTCGTAATCTCCCCAACGGGTACCAGCGAAAAGAAGGATGGTGGGACGAGAAGGTCTTTGAGGAGACCATAGCGCCCGGAATTCGCGACTTCGCGAAGAATCCGGCAAAGGGGCAGGACCGGACTTACAAGGTTCTGCACGAGTCACGCAGTTCGGACACATTCCTCCGACATTTCAGCGTCTTCTTTGGTGGCGAGCCCTACGCAATGCCCGATAAGGAGAAGGCGGGCATCGACGCGCAGTTTGCCCACGTGGTGAAATATTGTCAGGCCGTCAAGAAGGCGGATCCTCAGGCGAAGATATGCCTCATCAACGACTACCCCGGCGTGGGCGCGGAATTCATGAAACGCGGAATGCCGAAGGATGCCTTCGATGTGTTCGGCACCGAGGTGGCCAACTTCATGCGGGAACCTGAGCGGCAGCCGGATTGGATGTGCCTGCTGGGCATACTGCAGGACTGGAAGCGGGCCAAGGCGAAGTACGGATACGAGGACAAGCCGATCTGGACCACCGAAGCTCTGTATCACGGGACAAGCCCGGCCAATCTCAGTCTCCATAAGCAGGCGGTCATTCAAACGCGCGAAGCCATGCTGGCCCTGGCCAATGGTGTGCAGCGCATGTGTGCGGCGGGTTGCATCCGCGACTGCACAGACGACTATCGTTGGAGCAATTGGGGGCAGGTGGGACTCTGTTTCCGTGAACCCGAGATGAACCCCAAGCCGGCCTATCCCATGTATGCGTGGCTGACGCAGGTTCTCGACCAGGCCAAGTATGCCGGAAAAATCACCCCTGACAGCACGTCGCTGCATATCCTCGATTTCAAGACGCCCGCCGGAGACCACGTATACCCGGTCTGGTGCGTGCGCGGCCGGCAGGATGTGACGCTGGTCGTCAAGGGCGGTCATCCCGCCGTGAACGACGTGTACGGTAATCAGCTCCCGACAGCCGTCAAGGATGAGCGCCTGATCGTTCCTGTCACAGACGCACCGCTTTACGTCACGGGGACAACGATTGAAGGGGTTGCGGCACGAAAGCCGTTGGAAGAGAAGACAGACGGCGGAAGCCCGATCGTCGAGTTCGACAAGGCTGGCGTATTTGCCGTGGAACCTTCGACGAACCGAACCATGGAAAACAATTGGGACTATCCTCGCATCAAGGGTGACTTTGCCGTGGAAGTTGTGCAGGAGGATGGAGCCGGAGCGGTGGAGCTGGCCCTCAAGGACGACCCGGACCCTCGCAAGCTGTTGGAACGATACGTCGAGTTGAAGCTGGCCCAACCCGTTGTTCTCAAAGACCGCGTAGAGGCGTTCACCGTGCGCGTGAAGGGAAACGGGGGCTGGGGTCGCGTGATGTTCGAACTGGTGGATGCCGAGGGCCGGATATGGACGTCCTGCGGCAATCAGTATTCCGGCTCCTGCAATGCGAGCGATAACCGGGGCGACTCGTATATCAGCTTTGACGGCTGGCGGACACTGACCGTAGCGGCTCCGGGCCGATTTCCGGCCACGGACTTGACTGCGTATCTGCCCAGCAGCACGGAATGGTGGCCGGAGAACACTCCGGAATCGCGACAGCAGCTGGCGGATTATCAGAAGGCCACGGCCCTTTATGAGAAAGCGATGGAGGCATTTCCTTCCGTGAAGAAGGCGTATGACGATGCGAAACAGGCTCACGAGGAGAAGCAGGCGGAGTACAGGAAGGCCAAGGCGGCTTATGACAAAGAACAGAAGGACCACACCGCCGCCGTGGCAGCCTACAAGAAGAGTCTCGTTAGCTACAATCAGGCGAAGACCGCCTATGACCGAGCGGTGAAGAAGGGCGACAAAGACGCAGCGCCTCCCGTGGCGCCGGAAGAACCTCGGCTGTCGGTGACGCCCCCGCCGACCCCGCCGGAAGATATGCCAAAAGCGCCGGTGGCGCCCAAGTCACCCGGTCAGTTTCGTGATTATGGAATCGCGCGGGTCTCCTATCCGGCCAAACTGACCAAGGTCATTCTGGCCGCGCCGCCGCACATCCTGTACGTGGACGACGAAGTCCCCGTCACGAATCGCGCCGTCTTCATCAGCCGGGTCGGAGTGAAATACGAGGCCGCCGACGGAATGGCAGCCGCCGTTAAGAAAACGAAGGACGAATGATGTCATTCCATCGGAACAGGACGGAAACGTGCAAAGAAGGTGTAGCGCCGGATGTCACCATCCGGCGACATCTACATCGACGCATGGGGACATGCGTCGCTACAGCTTCGATTCCCGCCAAAGGCCACTCCGGTCTTCTGAACGGTTTCAAGGCTCTGCCGTTGCCTTTCTCAAGAAGTTCGATTGCTATCTTGTTTCTGCTCTCCGTCCTGCCCTTGGCGCACGCGACGGGTACGGATATCACTTTGCGTGCCCGCGTAACAGCCATGGAGCCGGACGAGGACGTAAAGATCCATTGGCGGTGGGGCGGAGAAGGGGTGGGCGGCGGCGTTTCGAAGGGCGAATTTTCGGCAGTACCAAGACAATCCCCGAAAACGCGGGGTCATGCGGCAAAGCCTGTAAAGGCGCACGGCAAAGCCATCCATCCCGTGGATGACGCGGAGGATGCCTCTCCGGAGGCCATGCTTGAAGGGGGAAACAGCAGTAATGACTCCTGGTTGCACCGCGACGTGTGGTCGCCGGCCGTTCCGCTGTCGGCCTTCAAATTCCGCCGTTCCCATCTCTTCCTGACGGTGACCATCGAAGGCCGTGCCGGTACAGAGACGAAGGGGCAGAAATTGCACAACGTCACCGTGGAGTTCGAGTGCGCTTCAGGCACAAACGTGCTCAAGCGGTTTGCCGAGCGCGGCGACGATGGGCCGACCGTTGGAATCGTCATTCCCTTCGGCAACCTGGGCGCCGACGGCAGCGCGACTCCCGAGTTCCTCAAAGAGCTGGGCGGGCTGTCGCTGTATTCGACGCTCCGGGCGGAGATGTTGGAAGCGCAGCCATGGGCCAAGAGGCCGGTGCCGAAGCGCTACGCCATCGAAACCGACTGCGGCGGCTATGGCTCTGGCGCCGGCTATGGCGTTCGCACGAGCAGTCGGGAGACGGAGCTGGCCGAGTGCCGGACGCTGCGGCAGTTGGGTGTCAACGGTTTCCGGGCGGGGCCGGATTTCGTCCTGGACATGGTCAAGAATGGTCAGGGCATTGGCAACGACTTCCGCCGGATTCAGGTTTCCGGCGGTGCGGGCTGGTTGGTGCCGCGCACACGGAAGGACCGGCCGCCGCCCCCGCCGGGCGCCGGTTGCCCCTTCTATCCGGACCGCACGAACAATGTCGTGGCCATGCGCGATCTGGCGTCGCAGTTGATGGCCACCAAGGTGCGTGGCTCGGGTGTTGACGAGTATTGGTTGATGACTCACGATGAAATCGGCACGGTCTTCGACTGGTCGCCGGAGGGAAAAAATCATCAGGGATGTTGTCCGTACTGCCGCAAGGCATTCCAGGAATATGTAAAGGGGATGGGGCTGACTCTGGCGGACTTCGGCGCCCCGAGCTGGGACGATGTCCGGTCCACCTACGGCTATTTCGCGAAGACGTGGGACGAGCAGCAGAAAGAGAAGAAGGCGGCAGAGGGCAGAAAGAAATACCCGGAAGTCGGCGCAGGAACGACAGCAGAGCCGACCGCCGACGAGTTGGAGTCCGGGGCTGCGGACGCTGCTCCGGCAGGGGCCGCACCCAAATCCCGCCTCTCGGAGCGCGGGCAAAATCTGCTCTACTATTGTTCGCGACGCTTCATCAATGACGCGACGGCTCAATTGTTTTCCGGCTTGCGCGACGCGTTGAAAGAGGAGAATGACAAGAAACGAAAGGCTCTGGCGGAAGGGCAGGCGAACAGCCCGGAAGCGCGCCAGCCATGGGTCTACAGTTACGCGCTGCGCGCCAACACTTTCTTGTTGGGCGGCCACAGTCTGGACTTCTTTGACTTCTACCGCTACGCCGACAACGGTTTCATGTATGAGACCTCCAACCGTGATCCCCGCGTATGGCCATGGGACAGTTACCTGTGCGACGTCGGGCGCATCCTTTCGGGGAAGATGGGGGTGCGGTTCGGCATCTACATCAAACCGCACCGGGGCGCGCCCATCCAGCGGGCGCTCGCCGCCATAAGCCGGAATGCGCAAACCCTGTGCTGGTACACCTATGGGCCCGAGTGGTGGAAGGGCGATTCCTTTGCCGGCAAGCCATGGTGCCTCTGCGACGTGAGCCGGGCGGCCAGGCTGATCGCGGCGGCGGAGGACGTCACCTACGACTCCATTCCGGCGTTTCCCGCCCAGGTGGCAGTCGTACGGCCGCGCACGTCCGAATTCTTCGAGAACACTGCATCCTGGGAGAATGGAAAGTGGATCTACCAGGCGCTTTCGCATGAGCATATGGCCGTGGACCCGCTGGACGAGGGACTGCTTGAGACTGAGGATCTGTCGGGCTACAAGGTCATCTACGTCAGCGGCTCCCATATCCGGCGCACAGCCGCCGCGAAACTGGCCAAGTGGGTTGAGGCGGGAGGCGTTCTCTACACCAGCGGCGGTGGTCTTGCGCGGGACGAGGCCGCCGAACCATTGGAGATTCTACGGCCCATCCTCGGCCTGAAGAGCCGGAAGGACGTGGAATTCTGGGGTGACGTTCACCGCTACAAATCCGGAGCACTTCTCCCCTTTATCGCAGTCAAAGAACCGCCGCCGGGCGCTGCAGTAAAGGGTACACCGGCCATGGCCGGAGACTTTGCTCTCGGGGTGGGGCGCGAGGTGCTGGATCCGGTCGACGGTGCGGAGACGGTCGCGAAGTACGCGGATGGCGGGGTGGCGGCCATTCGGCACAGCTACGGAAAAGGGGCGGCCTGGGTTGTGGGTTTTTATGCGGGGTTGGAGTACAGCGCCGATGTTCTGAAAACCAACTTCAACACCGCCGTGGATTTTCGCGCCGACAAGAGAGCCGCCGTCGCCGCGCCGGTTCGACAGGCGGGCGTAAAGCCCTTCGTTGAACCGTCTCAGCCCGTTGTGGAAGGCGTGCTCTTGAAGAACCGAAACACGGGAAGACTGGCGGTTTCACTTGTGAACTGGGGATATAGCGGCGGCACGCTGGTGCCGCAGGAAAACGTCCGGATAGTGGTTCGTTCGGGGAAGATGCCCTCCAAGGTGATATCCGCAGAAAGTGGCCACGAGCTGAAAGTGGAACCCGCTGCCGACGGCTTTGCTGTGGTCCTGCCGCACCTTGCCGAGGGCGATGTCTTGCTGTTGCAGCCGTGAGGAACGTGATCTGTCTTGAAAGGACAATTCTTTCATTGGCATTCCCTGTTCTACCTCTTTCGAGAGGGCCGGTTGCCCTCGCCGATTCCGGAAAAGAGAACCCCCAACTTCGTCGGGTGCGGGCGAAGCTGAATTTCGAGAGGAAGATGGAGAGGCTTTCAAGAATTAACGTGACGCTCCCGGCCTTCCGCAGCACGAGACGGCGGGTTCTCGCATTCTGCACATTCGGCCTTCTGTTGACTTGTGGCCGGGACCTCAGATCGGAAACAGCCGACTTCCTCGCCGACTTCGGTATTGAATATCAGCTCAAGGAATTGAGTGTTCCGCGCACAAACCGTGTCCATGTTCTGCGTGTCGACATGTCAAAGAACCGGGTACGGCCGGCTGTGGTCGTTGCGCCGGATCCGGACGGCGCCGGTCCTGCGGAGGCGGTGCTGATGAATCCCCTGAAGTTGGCCGCCGGGCCGCAGACGCTGGCATTCATCAACGCCAATCCCTGGTGCAGTCTTCCCGATGAGGCAGGGAAGAAGAACCGGGACTGGTTTGAAGGTCAGGCTGTGGATATCAACGGCCTGGCGGTTTCCTCCGGTGTCGTGAGGAGTCCCGTCGGCAAGGAATGTGTGCCGGTCCGCATGACGGCGGAGGGCAAGGTCTTCATTGGAGCGGAAGGCGCAGAGGCGTCAGTCCTCGAGGGCTTGGCCGGGTGGCAACAGATCGTCAAGGAGGGGAAGAATGTGGCGCCCCCGTCGGCTGCTTTGGCCCCGCGTACAGCTCTCGGAATCGATCAGGAATCGAGCGTGCTTTGGCTGGTGGTCGTGGACGGAAGACAGGACGGCTATAGCGAGGGAATGAGTTGGCGTGAATTGGGGGCCTTCATGCTTGAACTCGGGTGCCGGGGTGCGGTCAACCTTGATGGCGGAGGGAGCAGCGTGATGGGGTTGGCGGGACCCGACGGACAGCTTCGTGTTGTGAATAGCCCATCGAGCTGTATTCTGGGCATACCGGTCGTTCGCCCGCTACCGGTGATTCTAACCCTTCAGAAAACGGAGGGAGTGAGCCCCATCGCCTTGAAAGGCCGGGTTGCCTCCCCTGTGCCGGGCAGCACGAATCTGCGAAAGGCCATGTCCCCGGAACAATAGAATTTGCAACAGATCTCCCGCAGTGCCGCGGCCTTCGATGCGTTCCCTCGCCACATGTCGGCCTTCTGCAGGCTTAGCAAGACCACATGCAGTCTGACCTAAGCAGGGAAACTGTCCTTCGGTCGGATCTTTCACGTGTCTTAATATTCAGGAATAAGCAGCCCCTGAAACGGGAGGATTTATATGGCAAATATCCATAGAATAGGATACTATTAAACAGTGGAGACCACCATGAGACAACAGATGCAGTCGTGGCTATCCGGCTCTTGTCTGCTGATGGCGTTGATTACAGGCATGACGGGCAGCGCGATGGGCGCCAGCGGATCATGGACGAATGACGGTGCCGGCAACTGGAGCGTCACAGGCAAGTGGGCGGGCGGGACTATGGCCGACGGGGCTGGCACCACGGCGTGGTTCACCAACAACATCACCGCCGCACGGACCATCACAGTGAATACCAATGATCGGACGCTGGGCATTCTCAATATCGGCGACGCCGATGATACTCATAAGTTCACGATTGCCGCCAGCGGCGGAGCCAGGCTGATCCTCGCCACCAATGGCGCCAACGCGCAAATCAATCAGATCAGCACGAGCGCCGGCGACACGATCAGCACGCCGCTGGCGCTCTCCAACTCGGTGGATATAGCCAATGCGTCGACGAATGTCCTGACGATTTCAGGCTCCAACAGCTGCTTGGTGGCGGGTGTCGTGACGATAGCCAACGTGGGTGCAGGCACCGGTGGGGTTGCCATCAGCGGCGTCATCAGCAATGGCGCCGGAACGGTTGCGGTCTTGCAGAACAGCGCCAATTCCCAACTGACCTTGAGCGGCGCAAACAGCTTCACGGGCGGTGTGATCATCAAGGCGGGAACGCTCAAGGGAATGACCACTACCAACGCCCTCGGTTTCGGCCTGATCACCATCGGCGACACCAGCGGCAGTGCCAACGCCACTCTGATCGGAGGATTACCTAGCGGAACTTCTTACACGAATCCAATTGCCGTCGCCTCGAACAACACGGGCATTGCCACCATCAGCAACGCGGGGAATGGCCAGCAATGGGCTGGGCCGGTGACTCTCTACAATCACGACCTGATGGTATTGACGCCTGGCGAGCTTAATCTGCGTTTTATAGGCGGCATCACCGGAACAGGCAATCTCACGCTCGCCACAAGCGGCAGCGGAGCTCCCTATGGTGCCATCATCCTCCAAACCGCGCCTGTCAATAACGTCGGCTCCATCACGAATTCGAGCACCGGTTCGGCGCCTGTCCAGATCGCCGGGGGCGTGGGGGCGAATGTGACAGCCATCACCGAGAACAGCACGAATTCGTCTCTGACCATCGACACGACGATTCTGACCGTTAACAGCTCCGGCACGACTTTGGCCAATAACAACGCCAGCGGTTCCGCGCTGTTCACCGTGGCGTTCGGGGTGAATGGCACCGGCGATCTGATACTCAAGAACAACAGCGCAATTGCCGACGGCATAACGATCTCGACACGATCCATTACCAACATAGGGCGGGTTGTCAACTCGGGATCTGGCACCGGCGACACGCTGATCAGCGCGGCGATTGGCCCCAATGTAAGCCAGGTGGTGCAGAACAGCGGAACATCGCCGTTGATACTCAGCGGCGCGAATACCTACACGGGCGGCACCACGATTTCGAACGGCGTGCTCAGGCTCGACGGATCGATCGGCACGGGCCTGGTCACCATCAACAATGGCGGAAGTTTCTCGAATAACGGGACGATCGGGGGGCCGGTCACTATCAACAGCGGCGGGTTGCTCGCGAGCACTGGGACAATCGCGGGCCCGGTCGGTGTCAACGGGGGAACACTTCAGGGCAATGGAACGATATCGGGTATAGTGACGAATTACAGCGGCGGCACAATATCTCCCGGTGTCGAAGGTACGGCGGGCGGAACGCTGACGATGGCCAATTTGATCTGGAACGGCGGGAGCACCTGCAAGTTCGAGATTGCCAGCATCTCCAACAATGAAGCCGGAGCTGGCGTTGATTACGACCAGATCTCGGTGACGGGTTCACTGACTGCGGCCTCCGTCGTCGTCCTCCGCATGGATTCCCTCGGGCAGACCCTGGGATTCCAGACCAACAAGAATTACAGCCTCAAGGTCATCACGTGCGGTGCCACGGCTACCCTCAATCCCGCCAATGTCACGTTGGACACAAATGCATTCAAGGTCGGCGGCACGTGGTCGGTGACGAACCTGAATAACTGCATTTACGTGGTCTGCATGGGCGCGACCTCGACCAACGCGAATTATTGGATTGGCACGGGCACGTGGTCGACGGCTGCCAATTGGTCGAAAGGGCATGCCCCATTGCCGGGGGAGGACGTCACTTTTGACTTCCGGGTTGCCTCGAACTGCACGGCGAATATTGTGAGCAATAACCTGGGTTCCATCACGCTCGCGGCCGGCTATACAGGCACCGTGACCTTTGCCACCAACGCTGTGGCCGGGGGCATGAACCTGACTGTGGCGGGGGACGTTGCGGTGTACGGCGGAAACCTCGTGTTCAGTGGCAACACGAATGTCATCAACGAAAGCAACGGAGGAACAGCGGGCAATCCATTCGGCATCGGGTACGCGGTCCAGGCATCCAATATCCTCATCGGGGCAGGGGGCAGCATCAATGCGGACAACCAGGGATTTCCAAGTGTGGCTAATAACACGGGTATGGGGCCGGGCAAAGGGAGTTGTTACCGCGGCGCAAGCTACGGCGGCGCAGGGTGTGCGAGACTCGATCTTTCAGGTCTTGTAGCGGGAGGACCTCCGGCGTCCTGCTATGGAATCGCCGCCGGACCCACGGCGCTGGGAAGCAGCGCCGCCGGTTCCGCCGCTCCCGGTAAACCGGGTGGCGGCGCGATCAAACTGATTGTTTCCGGCACAACCACGGTTAACGGCGCCCTATCTGCGGATGCCACCCTGACTTTGGGGGCGAACTCGGCAGGCAGTTCAGGAGGATCAATTTGGATCACGGGCGGAATTCTTCAAGGCGCAGGACGCATCTCCGCGAAGAGTTTAGCGGCTCCGGCCTATGGTTACGGTGGCGGCGGGCGAATTGATATCAGCGGGGTGACGAATAATTTCACCGGTACGCTCGATGTTTCGTATGTCTCTACGATGGCCGCTTACCGGGGATTCACGGGTTCCCTCCTATTGCCACAGTCGACGGGCACAGGTTTGACCATGAACAACTTTGTTCCCTACACCAATGTCGCGTTCGGTAACAGTCTGACGTTCACCAATCCCGTTGTCATCACAAACGGAGTCACGTTGATCCTCGAAGCCAACACCAATCAAGACACCTTCACGTTCACATCGCTGACAATTGCGACCAACAGCACGGTGCAATGCAATGGAAACATCAGCTCTGTCAACCCCGGTGCCGGTGGAACCGTCAGCAATCCCTATGGAGAAGGGATCACTGTCTTCGCAACCAATATCACGATCAACGCCGGAGGGACGCTGACGGCTGCCGGACGTGGGCAGGTGCAGGGTCCCGGCGTTGCTGGTACTTCCGGGACTTACGGGGGACTGTCCGGAGCGGGCGCGGGTGTTACCTACGGCTCGATTTCCAATGTCACGGCCCTGGGCAGTGGCACCGGCGTCGGCGCTAACTCTGGAGTCGGAGGGGGGGCGATCAAGTTGGTTGTTACCGGCACATTGTCCGTGGATGGGGGAATTTCTTCGGCAGGCGGCACGCCTTCCGGCTCCAATACTCGCGGTTCTTCAGGAGGTTCGCTGTGGATTGACTGCGCGACCTTGACGGGCGCAGGAACCATCTCGGCGAATGGGGGTAATGGAATTGGGACCTACGCTCAATATGGCGGCAGCGGCGGGCGCATTCATATCGCTTACACAACCAAGAACACTCCGAACCCGCTTGATAACGGCGGGGTTACAGTCTATGGCGGACCGGGCACTTCCAAGAGTGCGGCCGGGACAATTCTCGTTGTCGATCGCGGCCTCGGCGATCAGTACGGGACTTTGATTATAAACAACAACGCGGTTGCGTCCAACCTCGTAACCACGTTGCTGCCCACCAATACGGATTGCTTTGTCGGGACACCCCCTTCGGTGACGGTGGACCGGGTGTACGTGCTCGGGAATGGAGTGCTCGAGCTCCCATCGGGTAAAACATTGGCCGTGACGACCACGTTCTCCAACAGCGCCTCCTTTCTGGCAGATACAAACAGCACGGTGGCATTCGTGGGCACCAACGATGCCGTCATCTACGGCAACATCACCAACGCGAATTTCAGCATCAGCAACTCGGTTGTCAAGACGGTACGGTTCCAGGTCGGCAGCACGAACACCGTCAACCAGATGCTCTCGCTTCAGCAGGCGACGTTGCTGTCCACGACGGCAGGGCAGTGGGCCTATTTGTACTTGGACCCGGTGACGGGAACCCAGAACGTGCGGAGGGTGACGGTGCAGGACAACAACGCCACGAACGGGCAGACCATCGTGGTGAAGGGAAGCGGTCAGAATCTCGGGCACAACGTCAACTGGGTGTTTCCTTCGGGAGGCACCATCTATGTTGTACAGTGAGACACTTAGCCCTTTAGCAGGTGTTCACGGTAGATCGCGTACTGCTCATAGAGCGTGACCGCCCGCTCTCCCCCGACCTTGACCGGGTGATCGGGGTGGCACATGAATCCAGGATACTGATAGATGATCTGCTTTTCCACGTACGGCGCCGTGAGATCAAGTTGACTGACCACGCGTGAAAACTCCGCCGGCAGCAGCGAGAGGCGGTGATCGAACTCCCATATCTCTACGTCATTCCAGATCGCCGTGCGTCCGCGGGCCCGGGGATAGTAGTGCCAGTAACTCTTCACCTGATCCTCTGGCTGCCAGGCGTCGTGTGACCATCTGAGCCCCTTGTAGAGAATGGGCAGGCGGTGCAGCGTCTGGTGCCGGTCAGCCCTCGCGTACCGCCCCAGGGCGTCGGGGTAGACGCCGAGCCCGACAGAATCCTGATATGCCACGATGTCCACATCAATATCAGCCAGCAGCGTCGGCGACATGGGGCGATCGGCATTGGGAGCCAGCATGATCGGGCAGTTGTGAAACGCACGAAGCGCCGGCACAATGCGGCGCAGCGAATCGCGGCCGGTGAGGGTGGAAGGGGCATACTCCTTGGTCCAGTACCAGCCGCCAAAGGAGGGCAGGCTGCCGTACAGTCCGAGGATCTCCTCCGCCGTGAGCAGCGCGTCCTGCAGCACGGCTTCGGTGTAGCGGTAGGGATCGGGACTGTACATATCTCCGATGCCGTAGAAGATGGTCATTCCCAGGGAAGTCGCCTCGGCGACCACGGCCCCAAACGTATCGCCCTTCATCCAATCGAAACGAGGCCGCCTGGCGCTGCGATAGTACGCGCGTCCATTTCCCCACCCGTCCCGTGAACAGGAGCACTGCCCGAAGACCAGGGTATCGATGCCGATGGCATGCATGTCCCGCACCATCTGCCGCCAATGCTCTTCGTTCAAGCTCCGGATCGCTTCCTGGAATCGTGCCCCTTCTTTGTCGCTCCAGTGATCAATGCCGAGAAATGTTCCGCTGATAAGCCGCGTGTCGGTATTCAAGACAGTCTTTCCTTTCAATTCAGTCCTTCCTGCGAGCCCCCTTGGCAGGCAGGGGAAACGTCAGTTTGCCTTTGCCTGTCCAATCGCCACAGGGACGGCGCCGATATCTGTTCCGTCGTGAGCCGCCCCTTTGAGCGCGGGATTGGTCGGCGCATAGCCAGATCGGACCCACTTGATCAGGTGCATGATGATATCATCCTCTCCAAATCTCTGCCGGGTTCGCACGCCTTCGCGGAGGCAATGCAGGCTGGCCCATTCCCAACTGTTGCGCCATTGGCCGATATCGCCCTCTTTGCGCGTGCCCAGGCCAGGCTCGGGATTACCGCCTGAGCCGACGTAGCGATACAGCACGGGCAGCCCCCATAGAATGGAGGTTCGATGAATGACCGTATCCCCCACGGCATAGGGCCTATCGGGCTTGGCCGACCATTCCCCGCGCGACGGTTGTACACCCAGGGCCTTTGTGGCAAAGAGCGGCAGGTCACGCTGGTAATCGAAGAACCGGGGATCCACGTCGACATCATGCGCGCCTGGCGTCTTGGACCAGTTGCCGATATAGCCTTTGCCCATATTTTTGTAATGGCTCTTGTTTGGAAAATCGACGTCTTTATCTGGAGTGTAATTCCACCCCGTGTTGTAGTCGATATTGACAGGATCCCCGACGTCCTGCGTGGGGAGTATGCCTTGATTGCCTCCCATGTTTCCAATATCGTTCATCTTGAAGAACTTTGCTTCACTGCCCGCCGCTTGGGGATTCCACAGGATGTTCGATCGAAACGATTTGATCACGCCGGGAGTGTTGTTGCCGTGTTCGGAGTACTGAATGGCCGCATATTCTCTTGCCTTTTTGAACCCTCCGAACCAGGTGTTATGGTCGAACTCAAAATGTTTGTCCGCGGCTGGCCCCAGAATGGCTGTAATTTCGCCGCTGGAATAGCCATAGAGGTTCGGCAGGAAGATACAGCGCCGGCAGCCTGGCTGTGAAAAGATCCACTCGCCCGAATCGTAGTTGCACGTGCCGGCATGTGACAGGATGAGTCCGTCTACGTCGATCGGATGCCTGCTGGTGCCGTGCAGGACATGAGGATTGTCCTTGTCCCGGTCGATGAATACAAAAGCGTCGGCCAACCGATGGCCAACGACCCACCATTTGTCGAAAATACGGTAGAAATTACCCTCGCACCGGGTCCAGGGACCGGACTGCCACAGCACGTTCAGTCCGCCGCCGAAGTAGTTGCCGGTAATCGTGTACCCATCAGCCATGGTGTTTTCAGCCGCCGCCACATCAAAGATGTTTCCGGTCAATTCGCGCACACCGCCACTCGCCGCGCCGGCGGGAAACGCAGAGAATACGCTTTTCGAGCGGGTCTCCTCATGAACGTTCATGGCGTGACGGAACATTCCATCCGGGTTCATCGCCCCGGTGATGCGAATCATGCCGCAGTGCGTGAAGGAGGAGTGCTGCACGTTCCAGATGACTCCGGGCCGCTTGAACCATCCGATATCCCAACCCGGTGTCTGGGCATCGCCGATACGTGCGATGTCGCCATAATCCGCTAGAAACGGCCCGCCGCTTTGTTTCTTGTTGTTCAGCGTGAAGCACCCGGTGCCGCCGGCCGGGTCGGAATCAAGGGTCGCGTGGGCTTCCGTTGTGCCGGCCATCACGAAGTCGCGAAAGGCCAGGTCTCCGGATGGACGGAACTTATAGCAGGTGTTCTGCGGCGGCGCGGCTTTCGAGGCGTCCCAGCGCCACGTGCCTCCGCCCTGCACGGTGACTGCGGTGGAGGTGGCGTCCAATCCGGCGGTGTAGACCACGTCGCCGCGGACGCGGAGGATGCCGCCTTTGGCGATGAGCAGCGCCCCTGATTTCTGCAGATTTGCTGCAAGGGTCCCATCGGCGCCCGATGAGCCGATGGTCCGCGCGTCTGAAACAGTTACGGTGACCCCGTCACGGATGATGATCGTATCACCGTCCCCGGGGATGTTTCCGTCCCAAGTCTTCGGAGAAGACCAGTCGCCGCTGGTCAATGCCGCGCGCTCCGCGGCGTGTGCCGTTGCGGCGACCAGAAGGAGAACGCCGGCCACGGAGGCCATCATACGTGACGCGATATTCATCTCACATCCCTTTCACGGCGACGGGGGGCAACATGGGCGCTAAGGCCTTTATGAAGACTTCCGCCAATCGCATCATGCCCAGATCGTTGGGGTGGACTCCATCGACGGTGCCTTCGCAGTCGTTGCCCAACATCCCTTCATTCGACAGGAAATGCGTATTTTTTTCGCCAGCCTTGACGATCTTTTCCTGGATGCCCCGAAGGATGGTCCCTTTCTCGGTTGGGGTGATATGCTGGAAACTGGAATCTTCGACCAGCAGAATCGGAGTATCTGGATGTGCCTTGCGCAAGATATTTACAAAGATTTCGGCGCGCTCCGTCACCATGCGGGGGGTCATGTTGGCCAGGCAGTCCACTACGTAGATGGAAGGATCTAGCTCCGCCAGCAGAGATGCCATCTCAGGCTCCATCCTGCCGCTACCGGAAAAACCGAGGTCTATGATGGAGACTGCGAGCCGCCGGCTCACGATGGCCGTGGCGGCCATACCGGGGCGGGAAGCACACCCGCCTTGCGTAATCGAAGTGCCGTAGAACACAATCGGTTTGCAGGTTTTTGACGCATCCACAGCGGGAGTCGAAAGACGGTTGTTCCGGGGAATGCCGAATGCCATGGACTTCACGCCATTGTATAGTGGCAGGTATAGAAGATAGTCCGCGCCCGGGTCCACGCTGAAGTGAGCCTTGTTCTTTGAGACGTTTCGTGGGCGGCCATTGG
>CAIXUF010001406.1 GCA_903922535.1 Candidatus Hydrogenedentota bacterium | reverse complement strand
TTGAAGTCGCAGACCGGGTTGTCGCCGAAGATACACGACACCTTGTCCGCGTTCGCCGCCCCCCAGTTGTAGACGTACAGTCCACCGCGGCTCAGCCCCTCCAGCACTGGCTTCTTGGACAGGCCGAATTCCTTGACCAGCCGGTTGTAGAAGACATCCCAATGAACCATGGCCTTGGGGCAGCCGAAGGTGTTGCCCACGTCAATGAAGACGAGGTGAAAGCCCTTTTCCACCAGGCCCAGGTCCACTTCGGGATGATGATCGAAGAACTCGGCGCGCCAAATCCACGGGTTGCCCAGAGCTGCGGTCTTGGGGGAGACGACAATGGCCTTGCAGCCGTCCACCTCGAAGTCATGGCGTTCAAAGCCATGGTAGTCGGACGTCGTTCCGGGGAAGGACGTGGCCGCGAACCCATTGATACAGGAAACCAGTGCACATAGAGTGATCAGAAGCCCGGCGCGCGTGTTTGACTGGGGAGACATATGTTATTCATTCCTTTTGGGCGGGGACAGTTCCAGCCCCCTGCCGTTTGATGGTTTGCACCAAATCCGGCTTCCACTCTCCCTGGACGTCGCGGATGCCGCTGTGGTCTGCGGGCGTGTCCTGATAGGACCACATCCACCACCCGGCGAAGCCATATTCCCCGCACTTGCGATAGTGCCATTCAAGCAGTTCCGGGCCCGAACGCCCCTCGGTGGAGACGATACAGTTGCGCACGTCGTTGTGGCCGGGGCCTTTCAGGTCGGTGGAGATGATGCGCGATGCGTTTTCGGCACCCAGTATCTCGACAATCTTGTGGAGATAGTCGAAACCGTCGGGCGCGGGGTCGCACAGGGGATAAGTGGTCATGACCCAGTAGTCGGGCGGCAGTGCGAGATCGTCCACGATCCACTTCTTGAGGTTGGAGAACGCGCTGAGCCGCTCCGACGGCGTCTTTTTCGACCACGAGGCGTCATTGGCGAGAATCGGCAACATGATCGGCGGGGCCTTGGGCCGTTTTCCTGCGGCCCGGAACACGGGCCAGACCTTCTTGACGAACTGCTCGGTGCTCGAAAGGATCGCGGGGTTGTCGTCCCGGTCCCACAGGCAGGGCTCGGCCGTGCCCAACGTGTAGTTGCCCATCATGCACCACAGGGCAATGCTTTCGGGGTGGGCCGTTTTGTTTTCGATATGGGTGATCATCCCGCGGTACCAGGCCGCGGACTCGTTCCAGGGGGTTTCGCCGGGCTTGGGCCAATAGCCCGAGTTGCCGATTTGATTCTTTGGATCAACCGAATAGGGCACCCACATGTTGGACACGAGGTCCAGTTCCGCCGAAAGACCCGCGTCATGGCAGTCATCGACAAAGGCGGCCACGTTGTCGAGGTAGGCAAGGTTTGCCCACGCGTCCAAGGGCTGATCCGCTCCGGGTGCCTGGGCGGGCGTTTTCAGCGAGTAGGCGATGCAGACGAAAATGTCGACCAGATTGACGTCCGTGGCGGCGACCAACTCGTGCAGATCCGTGCGGACCTGGTCGCGAAACTGGGGGTAAAAGAGGAGCCACGGAAAGTCTGGCGTGTCCGGCTTGACCAGCGGATTGAAATAGAAGCCGCGGAAATGCGGCGACGGCGGCGCGGCATTGTCCGCCGCAAAGGAACCCACGGTGCCAAAGAGGAGCACCATAAAAAAAAACGTTAGACCCTTCATTGAAGCGCCTTCTGCAGCGCCGCTGACAGGTCCTGCAACTCTTCCTGTGTGAAATCGAGTGCAACCTTGCCGCCGCCCGGATGGCCAAGGGTCAACGAGAAACCCGGGTCCGTCTTCGCAATGTCCCAGCGCCGGCCTTCCGGCATTTGCGCCTCGGGAATCATCCAGTCGCCGGGTGAAAACTCGGCTATCTGGATGAGCACGCCGAAGGCGTCCCTTGGATGGATGAACACCTCCTTCCAGGTGCCATTGGGGTATTCATGCCGTCCAAAATACGGGATGCCGTGCGCTTCCAGCCGCCGGATCATCGCGTCGAGGTCGGGGGTTTGCAGGGTGATATGGTGGAACCCGCCCTCGCGTTTGGACAGGAACCCTTCCAGGAGCCCGCCCTCCCCGGCGGGCGACACCAGTTCGAGCCGCGTCAGATCGCCCAGCACCAGGCTTTGCCAGATGAACTTTTTCGAGGGCACCTCGAAATGGTCGCCCGGCAGGGCGCCCAGCACGTCGCGGAAGAAGCGGAGCGCCCCTTCATGGTCCCTGGCGGCGATGGCAATGTGGTCGATGCGGGATATCATGGCCTGCCTTTCCTGCGCCGGCGAACGGCTATTGTCTGTTTGAACCACGAAGGCACGAAGCACACGAAGGAGAACAGAATCCATTGTCAGCATGGATGCGAAAGATGAACCGAATAAGGCGGAAGAGCGCCCTGCGATTCATCCTGTCAATCCATGTCCAATTCCTCAAGAGGCCCGTTCTCAGCGCCCCTTTGGCTTTGTGGTTCTCTTTGCGGGGTGACTCTTGCGCAGGGCCTGATCTAGGTCGGCGATGATGTCGTCCGCCTCCTCGATGCCCACGGCGAGCCGCAGCAGCGTGTCGGTGATGCCGAGGGCGTAGCGCTCCTTGCGGGTCTGGCCGTAATAGCTCACGATGCCCGGATGGGTGATCAGCGTCTCCACGCCGCCCAGGCTGGGCGCGATGTAGCACAGTTTGAGATGATCGAGAAAGCGCTTTGCCGCGGCGAGATTGCCCTTGATGTCGAAGCTGACCACGCCGCCGAATCCGGTCATTTGCGCCTTGGCTATGTCGTACTGTGGGTGGCTTTCCAGCCCGGGATAGTACACGCGGGTCACGCAGGGGTGCCCCTCCAGGAAGCACGCGGCCTTCATCGCCGTCTCGTTGTGGACCTTCATGCGCAGGGGGAAGGTCTTGAGCCCGCGCAGCAGCAGGTAGCAGCAGTGCGGATCGATGACGCCGCCGACGGCCTTGTGCAGCCCGCGAATCTCCTCGATAAGCTCCTTGCGCCCCATCACGGCCCCGGCGAGGATGTCGTTGTGGCCCGCAAGGTACTTGGTGCAACTGTGCAGTTCCAGGTCAACCCCCCAGTCCAGCGGGCGCTGGTTCACGGGCGTGCTGAAGGTGGCGTCGATCAGGGTGAGCACGTTGTGCCGCTTGGCAATCGTGCGGAGCCGGTTCAAATCGAAGATGTTCAAGTAGGGGTTGGTGGGCGACTCGGAGAAGATGAACCGGGTGTTGGGCCGGATGGCGGCCTCCAACTGGTCATAGTGGCCAAAGGGGACGATGGTGCAGTCGATGCCGAAACGGTGGATGTAGGAACTGCAAAACTCCAGGGTCTTCTTGTAGGCGTCGTCGGTGATGATGATGTGGTCGCCGCTTTTCACCAGCGCCAGGATGGTGGTGGTAATCGCGCTCATGCCCGAACTGAACACGACACAGTCCTCGGCGTTGACCAGCGCGGCCAGCCTGCGCGCGGCCACCTGCTCGGTCGGGTTGCCGTAACGGCCGTATTCAAACCGGGCCTTGCCGTGCTTGGTGTAGGCCTCGATTTCCTTGGAATCCTTGAAGGCGAAGGTCGAGGTCTGCACGATCGGCGTGGTGATCGAGTCGGCATAGCGCAGGCGGTCTTCGCCCGCATGAATGGACCGGGTGGCAATGCCCAGTTCTCTCGGATTGTCAAGATCGCGTTTTCGTGGCATCAGGAGATTTCCTTTCCATGGCGTTCCGCAGTGGTGGCCATCCCTTGGCAGTTGCGGGAGCCGCCATTGTAGGACCCATCCCGTCAAAGTTCAACAAGGCAAGGAGGTTGTCGAAGGGTGCATGTTATTTTGGTGGGTTTTGCACCACAATCCGCATCTATATAGAACAGTCCGGATGGGGGCAAGGCGGTGGGCGGGAAGACGTGCAATGCCTTTGGTTTGTTCGGCATGAGCGGCAACGCATGGGAGTGGTGTGAAGATGACTACCATGCGAGTTACACGGGGGCTCCGACGGATGGGAGTGCGTGGATAGATTCGACCAGGGCCAATACCCGGGTAAGGCGGGGCCATGCCGGGTAATAGTAGACGCGACATCCTGCCGCGTTCCACTTGGGCCTGTGTAAGAAAGCGGCAGGATGCCGCTTCCACGGGGAAGCGCGCGCGGCGTGTAGTGTGTTGGCTCGGCTCCTTGCCGGTGGTTTGGCGCGAAATGTCCGAAAGGCCCTTGAACTTGCCCGAAAAGGGCAAGAAGCGATCCTTTCGGGGGCGAAGAAGCCCTTTCCCGAGGGGCAAAGCATGCTTTTCCACAGACAAAACACCTGTGAAACAGGTTCTCGTGGGCTTCAAACGCGCGATTGGAAGCCACTAAAGCGGCTTCCAATGGGGAGCGGTGGACCGGCGCGGCGTCAAAGCGCAACGCCGGGAAACACAAACCGCGCAAGAGTCCGCGGCTACGCGGCCAGAACCCCGTTAATCGTTGCCAGGGCCGCGTTCACAGGGGCTTCGCCGTCGCGGACGTACTTCTTGAACTCGACATGCCCGTCCATGTAAAGGACGTTTGCTCCGCCGGGAATGTGGTTGAATGCCGTGGGCGTCGTGGTGACCAGGTCAAACATGACCCACACCGAACTCTGGGAAACACTGGCGCTGCCCGCGTTGTTGACGTCGGTGATGAGGAAGCGCTCAATGCCGTCCTTGAGCCGGTAGATCGTGTTGCCGCCGCCGTTGCCGCAGCCCGCGGGCTCATTCATGCCCGCGTCCGTCACGGTCGCGTTTTTGTCCGCGCTTGGGGCGTTGCCGTGGACCGTGCACTGATAATAGGCATTCATGCTCGGATCGGAAAGGGTCGAGTACAGCACGGCATTAACCTGTCTGGGCACGGTCGGGTTGGGCGGCAGGTTGGCGGGCTGCGGAATCTCCACGAGGGGCATCAGCGGGGTCGCGCTGGCGCTCAAAAGCGGTTCACAGTCGGCGGTGGAGGCCCTGTCAATCAGCCAACCGTAATAGAAGTAGCTGTTGTCAACGGCGCGGGCACAGCGGTTGCGTGTTCTGGCCGCATATTGCATGCACCATTTACCGGTCATGTCGTCCTTGGCAATCTTCATCACTTCGTCGAGTCCCGCCCGCGACGGGCAGTACATGAGCATCGGGTCGGTCAAGTACTCGGGGTACATGACGAGCACGTTCGGGCCGATATCAAAAGCGCCGTGGAAGCCGCCGGGCGCGTCCGGGTCATTGGGCACCGCCAGGTAACTGCCGGCCTGCATGGGCGGGAAGAGGCCACCCGCCTCGTTCGCGTACATCTTGAGCACCAGGCCCCACTGTTTCAGGTTGTTTGCGCAGGAAGACCGCCGCGCGGCCTCGCGGGCGCGGGCCAGGGCGGGCAGCAGGATGGCCGCCAGAATGCCGATTATCGCAATCACCACGAGCAGTTCGATCAGGGTGAACCCGCGTCTCTTCACAAAAACTGGTCCTTTCCGGCCCGGTCCGCCGCCGCGCCGCTTTTTGCAGCGCCCGGTGGTTGGGCCAATTCAACGTCCTCTGCCGAAGTCAAAGCATTATCGCATGTCTGCGAGTACCCGCAAAAGGATAATCCGACCGCTTCTGTCGGCCTTCCGACCGGTGGGAACAGGCCGAAGGACACTTGCTTGACGTTCACAATCACAAGGATAGACTTGATCCAGGGCTGGCGGGTTTTGTGGGGCACACGATTCTTGGCGGGATGGGCTTTCGCTGTCCTGCACACCGACGGCGCGGCATTCAGTGCTTATCCGTCCGTGTTCGTCCGTGTTCGTACACGGGCTGCCGCACTGCGGTCAGGTCGGCAACACCAGGGGATGCTCTGCCAGAACGCCGATAATCGTGGCCATGAACGCATTGACAGGCGCTTCGCCGTCCCGAGAGTACTTCTTGAACTCGACGTGCCCGTCCATGTAGAGGACATTCGAGCCGCCGGGAAGGTGGTTGTAGGCCGAGGGCAGGGTGGAAACCAGATCAAACATCATCCACACCGAAGACTGGGAGACATTGGCGCTTCCGGCGTTGTTGATGTCGGTGATCAGGAAACGCTCCACGCCGTCCTTGAGCCGGTAGACGGTGTTGCCGCCACC
>CAIXUF010001405.1 GCA_903922535.1 Candidatus Hydrogenedentota bacterium | reverse complement strand
AAACGCATGAACCGCCCCCCTTCCTTTCGAGCGATTCTTCCCACCGGGCTTCTGGTTCTGCTGGCGTGCACGGCCGCGGTGGCCGCCCCGGTCTATTATCGAAACGGCACGCTCTATCGGAACACCGTTCTGAACGACAATGTGGGACAGCATGACTGGGAACTTTTCGCCAAGCCCTGCAACTATTCGCCGGAGCATGAAGCCATCCTGGGGCCGATTGTGGAACTGGTCCGCGCCAAGGCGCCGGGATACTGTTTCACGCGGGGCTCAGCCGGGAACAGTGATGGAACCGCGGTTTGCTGCGGGTACAGCGCCCAAAAAATGACGGAGGCCATCCGCGCGTCCGGGTTGTTGCCGGAGGGATGGAAGGCAAAGCGGGTAGACTCCGTCGACCTGTGGAACGACCTAAAAGGCACCTCGCACACCACCTACGTGATTGAGGCGCCGGACGGCACCGCCTACCAGATGGACTCGTATTTCTACAGGGCTGAAATCACCAAGATGAAGACATTGGACGGAGTCTTCTACGAACCCGTCGAGGAGAACCACAATCTGGCCGGGTACGGCTATGTCCAGCTTTTCTACAATTTCAAGAACAAATGGAGGGTCATTGAGGATGACTACAATTATTACGAGGACAAGTCCAAGATACTCGACAAGAAGGGCACGGGCGGAAAGACCAACTTTCTCACGTCCTACGACCCGAACGGCATACAGGGGCCTTCCGGCACCGGTGAACCGCGCTATATCGGCGCGACTTCGGGGATGAACTACACCATCCGGTTTGAGAACCTCGAAACGGCTTCACTGGCCGCGGCCGAGGTGCGGGTGGACGCCGTTCTCGATCCAATGACGTTGGACCCGGGCTCCGTGCAGTTCGACACGGTCCGCTTCGGGGAACACGAAATCAAGCTGCCCGCCGACACGCTGGATTTCACGACGGACGCGGACCTGCGCCCGGGCCAGAATCTCGTTGTCCGTGTGCGCACCCGGCTCGACGCCGCCAGCGGCGCCGCGCGCTGGACCTTCGTCACACTGGACGCCGACACGCTGGCACCCCCCGAGGATTTCAGCGCGGGCTTTCTGCCGCCCGACACCAATCCGCCTTCGGGCGAAGGGGCGGTCTCATTCAGTGTGCGGCCTCGAAGCGATCTGAAGACAGGTGACACGATCACCATGTGCGCCGGCATTCAGTTTGACATGAACGATCCCATCAACACCCCGGTATGGACGAACACCATCGACAGCACGATGCCATACAGCACGGTGAATCCCCTGCCCGCCACGGTGGACACACCCACCTTTGACGTGCAGTGGACAGGCACAGACACCGATTCAGGCGTTTCCGCCTACGCGCTGTATGCCTCCCTGGACGGCGGCGACTACTCGCAGTTCACCAAGGAGACACAGCCAGGCACCTTCAGCTTCCATGGAGCGGCGGGCCATGCCTATGCCTTCTACTCCATCGCGGAAGACGCGGCGGGAAACCGCCAGTCGGTGCCTGCGGCGGCGCAGGCCACTGTCACCGTGAACCAGGCTCCGACCGAGGGAGAAGGTGAAGTGCAAAATGAGGGAGAAGGCCCGAGTGAGGGCGAAGGAGAGGGTGAGGGTGAAGGAGAGGATGGAAATAGCGGCGGCTGCCACGCGTGCAACAAGAACTCTACGCCCACCGACGGCAAGGGGGACAAGACTGCACTGGCTGTTGCGGGCGTGCTGATGGCGGTGGGATCGCTGACGAAAAGGGGACGGCCGTGAAATGACAGTCTGATGGGCGCTAGACCAATGGACAATATGGACTCTCGTTGTGGCGTGGTTTCCAGACCATGCCACAACAGGGGGCCGTTGCAGAAGAAGAACGGACGCTATGGACTGTATGGACACGAAGACAAAACGTCTTTGGCAGTCGTATTGTCCAGCCCGTCCATTTCGTCCATTTCGTCCATACAGTCCATACAGTCCATGGCACCACGGCGGACGCTTCCGACCTCAGTCCTGCCGCTTGCGCCTCACATCCATGTAGACGGCGGCGAGAATGACCAGTCCCTTGAGGATGTACTGGAGCGAAAAATGCACCCCGGCCTGGTTGAGGCCCTTGTCGAGGGTGCCGATGATGACGGCGCCGAGGAGCATGCCGGGGATGGTGCCCACGCCGCCGGTAAAGCTGGTGCCGCCGACGACAGCGGCGGCGATGGCATTGAGTTCGAAGCCCTGGCCGGAGTTGGGCTCGCCGGAGTAGAGCTGCGAGGCGTTTATGATGCCCGCGACGCCGGTCAGGACGGCGCACAGGATGTATACGATGAGTTCGGCGCGGCCCACGGCGATGCCGGTGAAACGGGCGGCCTCGCGGTTGCCGCCGATGGCGTAGAGGTGCTGGCCGAAACGGGTGCGGTGGAGCAGCACCGCGCCAAGCGCAAGCAGGACCAGCATGATAATGACGGGCACGGGCACGATGCCGCCGATGCGGGCATTGCCGATGGCGAGGAACAGGCTGTCCTGGCCGGGCACGCGAATCGGGGTCTCGTTGATGCGCAGCGCCAGGCCGCGCGCCACGAGCATGCTGCCCAGGGTGATGATGAAGGGCGGCATCTTGGTCTTGGCGGCGCAGAAGCCGTTGAACAGGCCGAACAGGGCCGCCACGCCGAGTCCGGCGCAGACGGCCAGCGCAAGCTGCATCACGCTCTGGTTTGCGGGGTGTCCAAAGTTGAGCACCGAGACGCTGACGGTGCCGACCAGGGCAAGCACGGCGCCGACGGAAAGGTCAATGCCGCCGATAAGGATGCAGTAGGTCATGCCGCAGGCGATGATGGCGTTGACCGAGATCTGCTCGACCAGGCCGATCATGTTGTCGCGCGCGAGGAACGCGGGCACCTTCATGCGGAACAGGATGAGCAGGACAATCCAGGCGATGATGAGGGGGATCATCCGTTTTGCGGCATTCATTGGGCTTCGGCTCCCGTGAGCAGTTGCATGACGTTTTCCATGGTGGCCGATGCGGCCGGCAGTGTTTCGACAATGCGTCCGTCGCGGTAGACGGCGACGCGGTGGGACATGTTGAGCACCTCGACCAGGTCGGAGGAAATGAGCAGGACGGCCATGCCCTCCTCGACGAGGCGCGCAATGATGTGGAACATCTCCTCGCGCGCGCCGACATCGACGCCGCGCGTGGGCTCGTCGAGGATGAGGACCTTGGGGCGGTGCTCCATCCAGCGGGAGACCAGCACCTTCTGCTGGTTGCCGCCGGAGAGGGAGTCCATGCCCGCGTCGGGACCGGAGATCTTGATGCCGAACGCATTGATGGCGCGGTCCACGATGGCGGCGCGCCTGCGGTGGTCGGGCATGCCGAAGGGGTTCCATTGCTTCGCCCAGGGCAGGGCAAGGTTGAAGGCGATGGTCTGGATCATCACCAGCCCCTGGCCCTGACGGTCCTCGGGGATGAGGACGACCCCGGCTTCGAGTGCGTCCTGGGGCGCGCGTATGACAACTTCCCGTCCGTCCACGAGCAGGGTGCCCGCGTGCAGTTTGTCGATGCCGAAGAGCGATCGGGCGAGTTCGGTGCGGCCGGCGCCCACGAGCCCGGCAATGCCCAGGATTTCGCCGTGGCGCAGCTCAAAGCTGACGCCGCACACCTTTTCATTCCGGAGACCGCGCGCCTCCAGCGCCACGCCGCCCGGCCGGGCCTCGGGCCGGTGAAAGTAGTCGACAATCTCGCGGCCGACCATCCAGCGGACCAGCTCGTGCTGGTCGACCTCGCCGATATCGCGCGTGCCGACGGTCCGGCCGTCGCGCAGGACGGTGACGCGGTCGGCAAGCCGCATGATCTCTTCAAGCCGGTGCGAAATATAGATGATGCCGACGCCCTGTGCGCGCAGATGGTTCAGCGTGGTGAACAGGGCTTCCGTCTCCGATTCGGAGAGGGACGAGGTGGGCTCATCGAGCACGAGAATACGTGCTTGGGTCGCAAGGGCGCGGGCAATCTCCACCAATTGTTTGGAGGCAACAGACAGGTCCGAGACCGTCTGGCGCACGTTCCGAATTTCGGACATGCCGAGTTTGGTGATGAGGTTTT
>CAIXUF010001404.1 GCA_903922535.1 Candidatus Hydrogenedentota bacterium | reverse complement strand
GGCCAGGCCGTTGGGCTCAAATGTTCCGAATGCATCGTCCGGCACATCGAGGGGCGTCCTGCTCGCCGCGTATAGTGCATCGATCGAAGCCTTCCAATCGGGGGAACTGCTGAGATCGCGCAATTCTTTGTGGTCGGCCTCCGTCATCACGTTAAGAAATGCATAGTATTCCCCAAGAACAGGTTCGACGAAGAATCCGGCGAAGCCGATCTGGTTGTTCGTGATGTTGAACACCACCCTGGGTTTGAGCGCGGGACTCAATTTCGGGAAATAGGTGGTCCCGCTCACCACTTGGGTTTCCACGTCCGACGGCATGCCGCTCAGCACCACGGGCTGCGCCGGCGGCACGGGACGCGTCCGCTTGAAGTCGATCACCTTTGCGCTGGTTTTTTTCTTCTCCGGATCCAGCGCTGTCGCTTGCTGATAAAGGATCCGCGCGCTTAGGTGACCCCGCATCGCCGGCAATCCATAGCGGGCCTTGACGAGGAGGTCGCCGATCTGCATGGTCGGCACGTTGTCGGGCCAGTGAATCGTGTAGAACACATTCACCGGCGTACCCGTCGTCCCGCCCGGGAGCCGGTCCAGCCACGGCACCTCCTCTCCGTCTGCATGCGTTTCCCCGGAAGGCCAATAGAACCCCGCTTGGTTCCTATAATAGAACTGCATGACGATGTCGGCCGTGCCGCCGTCGTCCCCGGCCGCCTTGGCCCAATGGAAGCCTTCCCGATCCTTGAATGCCGGTCCCGATACGAACGTGTTCTTGGTGCAATACTGCGTCGTACTGAGCGGGAACGGGGCCGCCATCAGCGCTCCCACCCACTTCTCATAAGGGTCCTGCGGATCCTGGGAGGTCGTGGAAAGTCCCCGTTGCGGCCAGTCGCTGAACGTGTATTTTTCATTGTCGGACACGATCTTTTCCGCGACGACGGAATAGACGTTATAACGCCAGAGATTGTCCGGGTTGGGTAGGTTCTCATCGACGTATTTCACGAGCACGTACGGTGTCGTGGTCAAATCAGAGCGCAGCGGGAACACGCCCGTTCCGGAGTCATAGGGCACTTTCCACGCATGCTCATCGTTGGGGTTGAAACCGGGCCTCGCCGAATCGTTCTGGTAGTACAGGTCCCACGTTTTATAGGGAATGGCCCCCGTGCCGTCCTGCCGCGCAATGACGATCTCGTACTTGGTGGCACCGGGCCATGCGGTGGTGTCGGCCATTTTGTCCGGCCATGCGCAGTCGTAGCGCATGGGCAGCGACGGCCAGTCCTGGCCGCCCTTTGCAGCGTGGTTGTACCACCACACCTCAAGTTGTCCGGTGTTGACGGGTGTGATCTGTCCCGTGGTGGCCGGATCGGCGGTGACGGCATCCACCGTATTGTTGCCGTCATACAGTTTCCAGTCATAGCGGTTTTCACCCGAACCGGAGGCAATGAAGAGGTATCCGGGCGTTCCGGGCGTTTGCTGCCACTGGTTGCCGGCCTGGGTATAGGCGTGATAGGGCTGGGACGCCTGATGATATGGGTCCGTGATTTCGACGCCAACCGGCCACGGATGCTCCGTGCCCCGGTCCGGGAAGAAGGCGGCGTTGTCGTGCCACGCGGACCGGACCACCATGAAGAACACTTCATCCTGTCCGGGAGTATGCCCGGGATCCCCGAACTGGTAGCGCAACAAACTCCAACCGGGACCGTTGGTGGCAAATATGCCGTCCATCGCGGGCTGCTTGGTCACGCTATACCCCGTGAAACCGTCCGCGTACGTTTTGTAGGGCATGAGATCCACCAGAAGTTCCGACGTGTTTTTCATCACCACGCCGGGGCCCACCGGGTCGGGGCTCTTGCCGCGCAGGTAGAGCTGGAACTTGCCGCGCTCCGTTGTCTCATCGGGCCAGGTGAACGTGTAGCGCACCATCTCGTAGGGCCACCGGATTCCGAGAGCCTTTACACCGTCGCTGACGCCCTCGCAATAGCGCATCCAGAAAATCTCCGCATTCACGGGGGTCTGATTTTCCTTTATGGCAAAGACATGTCCCTCCGGTTTCGATCCGGACATGGCGTGCTGATAGATATAGCCGTTGTTGCTGATGTCAGTCTTGCCGGCAGTCACTTCGGCAAACTGCGTCGCGGGTTTGCAGGCCGCGTCCAGAGGGGTGTGTGGCACAAGTTCGTCACCGACGTCCATGGCCAGGGTCGAGTCTGAACTATAGGCACGCACATCCACCACCTGCACGCCCAAGAACTGCGATGTGTCGCTTTCAAAATGGATGACCACAAGGCCCGTATCGTTGTATGCATGAAGCGACTTTGTATTCTCATCCAGCCAGAAGTACTTCGTCTCATAACCGGGCTGAATGGTATTCGTGTCTTCGGGAGGCCGGATCTGGCTGTTGTGGTGAATGGTTGTAGTGTACGTCGCGGGTCCGGTCAAAGAGCCCAGCATTACCTTGGCGGCTGACGTGACGCTCGTGCCGCTGATCGAAAGGTCCGTGATGTAAACGGCCATCGGGAGATGCGCAGTGTCTTTGAGCTTGTCCCCCGTGTTCGAAAGGATGATTTCCTGGTCAAAGGTCGTGCCGTCACCGCGCGTCCAAGTGATTGTCGTGTAGCCCTTTGGATGCGCATTCTTGGGGGGCGCGTTCATGTTGTCGCCAACGAACAGGCCGCTGGGAACGCCGCTGGTGTAGTGACCGGAAACATCGGCGGCAGGCACCGCCTTGGGCACAAAGAAGGTATTGGCCACCCAATTGTCCGCGGTGCCGCCGGTTGACGCAAAGGTCTTGAATTGCGGGATTGATGTCATCGCAGGCGTGCCGTCACCGTTCACGAGCTTCAAGATCCCGTCATTGACGCCCAGCAGCTCGAGCGGCAATGGAATCGCGTCGCCGATTCGATAGGCCGTCTGGTCCACGGCGAAGAATTCACCGCCCGTGCAAGGGGCGCCAAGCGGGGCACCGTCCGCGTCCAGAATCGTACCATTGTTGAGAACGTTGAGTCCCACGAGACCCCGTACCGGGTCGTCTGTCCGCGTTTCCAGCGTCACATCGTAGACGGAGAAATAGGGGGCAATACCGACTACCCCGGTTACTGCGCTGACTTCAAACTCAGCCGAAAGGTCGCCGGTCGGCTCAAAATCCGCGGCCACCACAGGCTTCACGCCGTCTGTGAAGGTTACGGTAAATGTCACGCTGGATTCAGGCGTGTGCGGAAGGCTTGGGCTTTTCCGTGTGATCGATTTGACAGCAACGGCCGTTGCCAGTTTCTGGCAGAATGCAGGCCCCGCCATGGGCTGCCAGGTTACTGTAAACTCGCCGCCAGTCCACGACTGCCCCGAATCGGCTGTCACGATGAACACGTTCGAGCCGCTTTCGTGGTTCAAGGTGGCGCCTGTTGGAGTACTGGACACGGTTGCCGGATTCCCGGTCGGATCGAAGTCATTCCAGGAATAGCCGCCGGGAACGTTCAGGTTTCCTCCCAGGGCAACTTTTCGTTTGTCAATATAACACTTGGCGCCCGCGCCGCTGAAATCCCCGTTTCCGACGCCGGCACCCCCCAGGAGTTCGTCAGCATCCGTCTTGACCGTGTCGCGGTCAAGCACATCGAGCTGGACAGTGCCGACCCCGGTTCCTGTATTGACCGAAACCTCATAGACTGTGCTGTACCCTGAAACGGGATTTACGGGCGTCACACTCAGAACGGTTGCGCCGGCCACCGTCGAATTGGACAGACTAAAATCGCCGGCAGAGACATTTGTGACTGGATAATCAAAAGTCACATCATAGTCAATTAACTGGTCCCGCAGATGGTCACAGGCCGAGGCGAGCGTGATGTTCGTGACATGCG
>CAIXUF010001403.1 GCA_903922535.1 Candidatus Hydrogenedentota bacterium | reverse complement strand
GACATCCTGGAAAATCTTCCAGCAGGCCCAGGTGAGCATGGCCATCATGGACACGCTCAGCACCCGCCAGAAGGCGCCTTCCATCCCGTCTGGCGGAAGCGGGTACAGCGGGAGCGAACACAGGTGCGCGGAGACATAGTTAATCACCGGAACGATCCAGACCCCGGCAAAAAAGAAAAAGGGCACGGCAAAGCCAAACATGAGGGCACTGACGAGCATCCATGCCCGAAAGGCGCGCTCCGCGGGAAGCAGTCTTGAAGTGTCCATGAACCCTCCTCCAACCTTGTTGCAGACCCGGACCGGTCAGGTCGTTCCCTGTTTCCAATTGCCCCGGCGCACGTTTGAGTCGCCGCGGTGTTCCCGGAAATAACGAATCATAACGTCGATATATGACGGGACGCGCGGACAGGATATGCCGTGCCTGGCCAGGGCCGCAACCGTTCTTGTTGTCACATACTCCACGGGATAGTCGGCGTACTGGAACGCCTCAAACGGCAGGCCCGAAAGCTTCTGGAATGCCGCAGTCCTTGCCAACGGCTTTACCCAGGCGGGCGGAAGCATCAGCAGCGGTTTCATGCGCCCCATGCGTTCGCAGGCCAGATCGACAAACTCCCGGTAGGTGAGAGGATCTGGATCGGTCAACAGGAACACACGCCCGAGCGAGGATTCATCCTGCAGCAATGCAACAAACGCGTCGGCCACATAGTCCACGGGGGCAATGTGGCATTTGGTTTTCTGCGTGTCGGGCATGACGTAGTGGAGCCGCCGCGAAATCATGGTAAGCAGGTAATAGGGCCCGTCGATCTTCTCTATCTCCCCGGTCTTGGAGTGTCCCACGACCACGGGTGGCCGCAGCACCATCGAGGGAATCATGTCCCAGCGCTCCCGGACGAGTTTCTCCGAAAGAAACTTGGTTTCCTCGTAGAAGTTCTTGAAGGTCTGGCCCCGGTCGAAATCGTCCTCGCTGAAGACTTCCTTGCAGTCGCCGACAACGGCGAGGGTGCTGGTGTGCGCGAAGGCCTTCAACTGTTTCATGGTGGCGGCAACGTCAAGCACGTTGCGCGTGCCCTCGACGTTGACCTGCAAGGCCACATCGCGCGGAATGGCCAGATTGTACAGGGCGGCCAGGTGGACGGCGTGCGTTACCCGCTCCCGCAGTTCGTCGAGCGCGGCCGGGGCCAGTCCGAGATTGGGCCGGGTGATGTCGCCTTCGAACACCTTCACACGGGCGCGTTTTGCCGGATCACTGAAATGGCTGTCCAGAAATGCGTTGAGCCGCCGGCAGAAAAGACCGTGCTCCAGCAAAATGACATCGGACTCGCTGTTGTCCAGCACACGGGCAAGGATGTGGCGTCCAATAAAACCGCCTCCTCCCGTCATGAATATTGTCCGGCTCATCAGGATCTCCCTCTTCATCGACAAATGACCGAGGCATATGGCCGCCGCCCTTGGCGGTGGGGAAAGTGTATCACGAAACATGGAAAATCAAATACCGCGTAAAGGACCACCGAGGCCGCCGTCGGGTGTCACCCATGGCCGCCACATCGGGTACAATGGGATCTTGCTTCCGGGAACATGCCCCCCGAAATGGAAACCCAGACCATGGCGGAGATTCCATACGACGCAGCAATCATCGGCGGCGGCTTTGCCGGCCTGTCGGCGGCCGCGCTGCTGGCGCGGCAGGGACGGCGGGTCCTGCTCGTCGAGAAATCGGCGCGACTTGGCGGCCGGGCCGCCTACATCGAGCGGGACGGATTCGTCTGGCAGTACGGCCAGCATTCTCACCGGTTGGCGGCTGACGGCATTGCCGCGCGCGTCTTTGACACCATCGGTGATCCCATTGATTTCATCGACACCCGCGGAAACACGGCCTATCTGTACTTTGACGGCAGGCTTCACCCGCGTCCGGAAGGCATTGCCGGGTTTCTCTCCACATCGCTCCTGCCTTTCACAGCCCGCCTGGACTTTCTCCGCTTTTATCGACGCGTTCTCAAAACAGACCCCAACGATTGGTACAACCGAACGCTGCTCGACTTCTACCGCCAGCATGGCCGCAATGCCGCGGTGGAACGGTTTCTCGGCTTTCTGGGCTTCACCGTAATGGTGGCCGACCCCGCGCACGTCTCAGCCGGGGAGGTCATCCAATTCCTGCAGCGCGCCGCGAAAGCCCCGGTCAAACAGGGTGAGCCGCGCGGCGGGTCCAGACAGATCATCGACAAACTGGAGGCCGCCGTCCGCAGGCACGGTGGTGAGATTCATGCCCCGGAGCGGGTCGAGGACATTCTTGTCGCGCAGGGCGCGGTCGTCGGCATCCAGACGGACCGCGCCAGTTACCGGGCCGGAAATGTGGTCTTTGCCGCACCGCTCCCTGGCCTTTTCAAGGTCTTGCCCAAGAGCCTGTTTGAATCCTCATTTGTGGATTATGTGACGGCGATAAGGCCCTCGCGCGGCGTGAGCATTGATTTTGTGTTCGAACATCCAGTCACCGATATGGCCGGTGGAATCCTTGGCGTGGACATTCCGCTCTGGGTCAAGTTTCAGAGCCACATTGATCCAACCATTGCGCCCGCGGGGAAGTGCGTGAACACCTGGGCCATGCTGCTTGAACCGGGCGTCCCGGCCACCTCAGAACAGGCCGAGGCAGCCGAGACGCGCATCAAGCGCCTTGTGGAAGAGATCATCCCGGGCTGCACGCGCAAGATTGTCCACCAGCGAAGGCTGATCCTCCCAGTGGTCAACGCCAACATGCTTGTTCCAGAACAGTCCCATCCCCATCGTCCGCCTGTCGTCAGCCCGGACGTGAAGCACCTGTTCTTCATCGGCGACACCGTGCAGAGCGAGGGTTGCAGCGGCGACATCGCCTTTTCTTCGGCACTGGATTTGGCGGAACTAATGTAAACGGTTGCCCCTGCCAGTTGGCGGT
>CAIXUF010001402.1 GCA_903922535.1 Candidatus Hydrogenedentota bacterium | reverse complement strand
GGGCCTTCACGGCGGCCACGTTCAGGATGCCGCGCAGCCGGTTGACGACCAGCGTCGCCAGCGCCTCGCCCTCGATGTCCTCGGAGAGGATGTGCTGCGGCTTGCCGCTCTGGGCGATCTTCTGCAGCAGCGGAAGCATCTCGCGGATGTTGCTGATCTTCTTCTCGCAGCACAGGATGGCCGGATCATCCAGGACGACCTTCATCGTCTCGGGCTGGTTCACAAAGTGCGGGGAGATGTAGCCGCGGTCAAACTGCATGCCGTCGACGATCTCGACCTCGGTCTGGAGGCTCTTGCCCTCCTCGATCGTGATCACGCCGTCCTGGCCGACCTTGTCAATGGCGTCGGCGATGATGTCGCCGATCGTCGCGTCGCCGTTGGCCGACACGGTCGCCACCTGCTTGATCTCGTCCTTGTTCTTGATCTTCTTGGCGGCGTTGCCAATCGCGTCAAGCGCCACGACCAGCGCCTTGTCCATGCCGCGCTTGAGGTGTATCGGGTTCGCGCCGGCGGTCACATGCTTCATGCCCTCATGCACAATCGCCTGCGCCAGCACCGTCGCCGTCGTCGTGCCGTCGCCCGCCACGTCCCCCGTCTTGCTCGCGGCCTGGCGCACCATGCGGGCGCCCATGTTGGCCAGCGGCTCGGCCAGTTCCACTTCCTTGGCCACGGTCACGCCGTCCTTGGTGACCTTGGGCGCGCCGAAGGACTTGGCCAGCAGGACGTTGCGGCCGCGCGGTCCCAGCGTCGCCTTGACCGCGTTCGCCAGCGCATCCACACCCTGCAACAATGCCACACGGGCTTCTTGACCGAATATCAACTGCTTTGCCATTTCTCTAAATCTCCTTGCTTGTACGTTACGGAACGGTGTCCGCAACCACGGTTGTTTTGGATGTTAGCACTCGTTGCTGTTGAGTGCTAACAGTAGGGTAGCATACAAGCAAGTGCGTGTCAAGTCACCCAACGCCCGAAGGGACCAGGATCGATTCCAGCCGACCGGGTTCCCGCAGTAATGAAGGTGCGCTCCGGGCATCTACGGAAAGCATCCCTGCAATTCGCGACGCCAAAGGCCTGGTTTTCTTGCCTCACAGCGCCGGTGCCGGTAGAATCCCTGTGATTACGGTTGAAAGGCATGGCGTAACCCGGAAGTCCATATGACAGGAGACATTGCTGGAACAAGACAATTCTTGCGGGGATCACTCTGGTCCGCCGCAAGTGTTCTCTGGACCACGCTGGCGTTGCTGGTTGTGGGGAAGATGGCGACCAACGCCCTCCCCTCCGAGACGGTGGGCCTTTTCTCCCTTATTCTTATTTGCGCCGATTTCCTGAACATGCTTTTCAGCGGCGGCCTTTGGATTACCATGCCCAAACTGGCGGCGGCCGCCTCCCGCGAGGAACGGTCGGCGCTCATAGGCTCGGTGCTCCTGTGGCAGTTCTGGGTCGTGGCGGCAAGCACCATGCTGGGATTGGGCGGCTGGCTCCTTGCGCGGGGCGGCATGCTCGACTGGCTGCCCCCGACCAGTTGGAGCGTGGCGCAGTTGCTTTGGGCGGTGATGCTCCTGTCGGGGGTGGGCATATTTCGGGACTTGCTGCTGGCCATACTGGCCGGAATGGACCGCTACGCCTCCCGCGCCACGGCGATGGCCGTGGCTTCCCTGGTGCAGGTGGCGGCGGTTTATCTGGCTGTCTGGTCCTTTGGCGGAGGGGTTTCCGCGCTTCTTCTCTGTCTTGCCGTCGGATATGGTGCGGGTGTGGTCCTTTGTGCGGGGATCGTGCTGCGCGGGGCCAATCTCAAGGCCGGCACGGGACGCGCCTGGGAGGCGGTCCGTTTCAGCGGCCCGCTCTATGTCAACAGCCTGCTTGTGTTTCTGTATCAAAGGACCGACACCCTGCTCATCAGCGGGTTGATCGGCCTGAAAGCGGCGGCCGTCCTGGAGATGGTGAAACGCCTGCCGATGGCGCTGACCCGGGTGATGGGCGCGGCCCTGACCCCCTACCTTCCCAGCATGTCCCGCTGTCTGGCCGTTCCCGACCTGGCAATGGCCGGGGCGCTCGCGGGCAAGGCCGCCCGGACGGTGGCCTTTCTGGGATATTGCATCGCGCTGTCGGCCATGGTCGTGCGGGAACCCCTGATCAGGCTGCTGTTTGCCGAATCCTATGTGGGCGGCGCCACCGTGCTATGCCTGCTGCTCCTCACCGCAGTGCCCGCACTGCAGGCGGGAATCATGACCCAGGCGCT
>CAIXUF010001401.1 GCA_903922535.1 Candidatus Hydrogenedentota bacterium | reverse complement strand
AGTGTTGGGAAGTCTTGCGACCGGGTGGGCACCTCGCGTGGATGGACGTCATTCTACCGATGTACAGCGGGCAGCGGTGGATACACTACGGCAATATCACGCTCATTAGGTCCACCAATCACAGGGTACGCCTTGTCTCGCTGTTTAAGAGGTTGCCATGCGCGTGATCGTAGCTTTGAGTGGTGGTAGGGCTTCGGCGTGGTGCGCGAAGTGGGCGCTCGGTCGTTACGAAAAAAGCGATGTCGTGTTGTATTTCAACGACACATACTGGGAGCACCCGGATCTTTACCGGTTCTTGGAGGACCTTGAGAAGCACTTTGACCACCTCGTTCTGCATGATGATGACGGGCGGTCTGTGGAGGAGCTAGCGTATGACCATAACGCACTGCCGAACAATCGTATGCCCTTCTGCTCCAGGGTGTTGAAGGCAGAGCGCTTACAGCACTACTATCTGGACGGAGATGTGATTGTGTTCGGTATTGGGAACCACGAACGGCACAGGGCGGAAAGACTGGTGACCGTATACTCCCGCGTAGCACAGAAAAGCGGCAAACACTGCACCCTTGTGTTCCCGTTGATAGAGAACCCGGTAACAACGGAATGTATCGACGATTGGTTGCGAGACGCTGGCATTGAAATACCTCTACTCTACCGACTCGGTTTCGCGCACAACAACTGCTCCGGCGGGTGTGTGCGTGCTACGGAAACGCAGTGGGTCCGGTTACTCTACGCGCTGTCGGAAGTGTACGCGGACAGAGAACGCGCCGAAAATGAACTGCGTAGGCACACGGGCAAGGACATCAGCATTCTTGGCACAAAGACGCTGAAAGTTCTACGCAAGCAGTTACAGAATCAGCCCACTTTCGATTTCACACTTGCGGATGCGCCAGTGGAGTGTGTTGGCATCTGCGATTTCCAGGAGTGACCGCACCGTGATCCTCACCCGTCCTCTCGTCTCCCTCGACGTCGAAACGCACGCGAAGTGCAACCCAGAGCAGAACCGGATTGTGGAGCTGGGCCTGCGCGTGGACTACCCGGATGGCCGTGAGCCGAAGCGCTGGTGCAGCTTGATCGACCCCGGCGTGCCCATCACCGCTTCTGACGTACACGGCATCACAGACGCGGACGTCGCCGAAAAGCCCACGTTCGCCAAGCTGGCCCCGAACCTAGCGCACGGTCTCACGGACTGCGACTTCTGCGGCTATAACGTGCGCTTCGACCTGCGCGTGCTGCAGGCGGAGATGGACCGCACGCACGTCAAGTGGTCGTATGAAGGCGCCTACCTGCTCGACGGCTTGCGACTGTGGCAGGTCGCGCAGCCGCGTACACTGGCCGACGCCGTACGGGAACACCTGGGACGGGAACCATCTGGCGCGCACCGCGCGTTGACCGACGCAGAGGACGCGCGAGAGGTGGCGTTCGCGCTGTTGGAAAAGTACACCGTGCTGCCCGGCACGATAGCCGAGCTGCACGAGCTGTGCTTCCCGGTTGATCCGAACTGGGTGGACGGCGTGGGCAAGATTGTGTGGAACGGTAATTCTGCGTCGCTCTCGTTTGGCAAGCACGGCGGCAAGCCGCTACAGGATGTGCCGCGCGATTATCTGCAGTGGATGCTTGGCAGCGACTTTCCTGCCGGTACGAAGAAGGTTATCACGGACGCGCTCGCGGGGCACTGGTCGGTGAAGCTATGAGCGGAAGGGGGTGAGACAACATGCCGTGGCCAAAAGGTCGTCCGTTTGCGCCGGAGACGGGGAGAAAGATAAGTCTGGCGAATACAGGAAGAAAGCATACACCAGAGGCGATAGCCAAAATGTCTGCCGCAGCCAATCTACGCTTTTCTAAGCCTGAGCAGAGAGAAGTAATCTCGAAGGCGTTAACTGGCTACAAAAGGCCAAAGGGTAAGCATCTTTCAGACGCGCATAAGTTAGCTATTTCGCAGAGCTTGACGGGTAGAGCTTTCTCCCAAGAACATAAGGATAACATTGCAGCGGTCGCTGTTCGCAGTTGGAGAGGTGGAGGGGCGGGGGACACACTGGCGCGCGCGTTGTGTCCTGCGGGGTTTGTACGCGAGCACGTAGTAATGTGGGGGAGCAAGAGGGGAGAATACTTCCGGCTAGACTTCGCGCACGTAGACGGTAAAGTTAACATAGAGCTAGACGGCCCTGGGCACAAACAGCATGGCGTCACGGACAACCTCCGCGACGCATTCCTCCGCGCACACGGATGGCGCGTCATTAGAGTTAGACATGACTGACATGTCGCAGTGTCGCCTGCCGCCATTTCAGCACCAGATAGAAGCTGTTGAAAAGCTACTGGCGTGTCCTTATTTCTTTCTTGCATTAGAGATGGGCTGTGGCAAAACTAAGTCAACCATCGATGCGGGTCAGATACTTTATAATCGTGGCGAGGTCAACCGGATTATCGTGGTGTGCCCCGCCCCGGTGCGCTCCGTGTGGGTGGAGCCAGAACTCGGAGAGCTGGCGAAGCACCTGTGGCATAGCGTCCCGAGCCGTGTGTTCGAATACCACGCCAAGCTGCGCACCTGGGACTTCGGCCCGCCGGGCGACGCGCGGTTGAAGTGGGTCGTAACCAATTACGATTATCTGCGCGGAAAGGAGCATCTCGACCGGCTGCTGTCTATCGCGGACAAGAAGACGTGGCTCGTGCTGGACGAGTCGAGCGCGGTAAAGAACGCGCAGGCGCAGCAGACTAAAGCGTGCATGAAGCTGCGTGCCAAGTGCGGGCGCGTCACATTACTGAACGGCACGCCTATCTCGCAAAGCCCGCTGGACCTGTTTAGTCAGAGCTTAATGATGAGCCCGGCGATTCTGGACTGCAAGTACAAGACGCAGTTCCTCGCACGCTACGCCGTTCAAGTGCCCGTGGTCGCGTCCGGTGGCCGTATCCTACGCGACACGCGCGGCCGAGTAATCCTGTCCACTACGGGGTGGACGAACCTGGAAGACCTGCAACGGCGCCTTGCACCCTACACAATGCGTCGGCTCAAGGCCGATGCGTTGGATCTCCCCGAGAAACTACCACCCGTCACGATCTCCGTGCCGCTGGACCCGGCGACGTGGCGCATCTACAAACAAATGCGCGATGACATGGTGGCGTGGTTGTCGGAGAGCGCGGTGAGCGTGGCCGCGCAGGCGATTGTCAAGGTCATGCGCCTGCGGCAAGTCACCAGCGGGTTTCTCGGCGGTGTCGAGAACGAAGAGGAGCCGAGCGCGGAGCGGGTGGAGTCAGACATCAGCCGCGAGAAGCTCGACCTCTTCTTGGCGTGGCACCGGCAGCAGCTAGAAAACGACCCGTCGTTCAAGCTGCTTGTGTGGTGCGAGTACCGGTTCGAAGTGGAGCGACTGGTCAAGGCACTGTCTGGTGTTACCGTGGGCGCACTGTGGGGTGGGCAGAAACCCACCGAGCGTGCAGGCACGCTACGGCTGCTCGACCCGCGCACGGCGCCGGAAGGGCCGGTCGTTGTCGTTGGTGTACCGAAAACCGGGTCGCTGGGTCTGAACCTAACGGCGGCACATACCGTGGTGTACCTCAGCCACGGGAACTCGCTTATGACGCGCGTGCAGAGTGAGGACCGCGTGCACCGGCCGGGGCAGCGGCATGTGGTGTCGTACTTCGACATCGTGGCGACTGGGCCGAGCGGGCAGAAGACGATAGACCATCTTCTGCTGTCGGCGCTCCGCGAGAAGCGCGAATTGGCTGACTTGACCACGTCGGCCTGGATCGCGGAATTGACGCGAGAGTGACACCGCAGATTCGCAAAAGTTTTAAAGCATGGCGCGCTGGGCGGGGTCAAGGCGGGGCAACCGGGAGCGCTCCCGAGGGTTACTACCTACCCCGTGTAGCGCCCCGTAAATCGAGCCGTAGCGCGTTTTATGGCTCACCTGTAACTTATTGGAAACACAAGGGTTATGAGGCACTACTAGTTAAAAAGTGCTTGACAGGTTTGTAACCACCGTGTTACACTGCTCGTCTCGGAGGTGGTTGATGCCGCAGTGGAGCACACAGCAAGACGCAATCTTCGCGTGGTTCGCCAGTGCTGGCCAGAAGGACCTCGTCGTCCGCGCTCGTGCGGGCACGGGTAAGACAACGACGATCATCGAGGGCATCAACCGCGCCCCCGAAGCGTCTATCCTCCTGTGCGCCTTCAACAAGCGCATCGCCGAGGAACTGACCGCGCGTCT
>CAIXUF010001400.1 GCA_903922535.1 Candidatus Hydrogenedentota bacterium | reverse complement strand
TTGGCGGGCAAGAGATTGCTTCGCTTCGCTCGCAATGACGGAACACGCTCAGGCCTTGACCGCTACTTCGCGGCCTTCAGCCTCACCGCCAGCTCCGCAACACGTTTCCCCAGCGCTTCCCCTTTCTTGAGGTAGTGTTCCGCGACCAGTCCATCCCCTTTCTTTGCGTTCGCGCCGTCGGAAGGGTCCTCGTCCATGGCCGATGCGCCGAAGGGCTGGTTTCCGCCCGGTCCGCCCACGACAATCATCTGGCACACCAGCATCGACTGGAGAATGTTTGTCTGCACCATTTCCTCCCCGGCGGACAGTCCGCTCCCCGTGGCGAACGCCGCGCCCAGCTTGTCATGCAGCCGCGCGTCCTTTATGGGCCAACTGTTGATGAACTCCTGCATCTTGGGCGCGACATTGGCCTTGTACACCGGGCTGCCAGCGATTACCGCATCGGCCGCAAGCACGTCCTCGGGCTTTGCGTCCGCCACATCCAGCAGCGTCACGGTGACGCCGTCCACGGCCCCCGCGCCCCTGGCCACAGCCTCGGCCATGGCCTTGGTGTGCCCCTTCTCGCTGAAGTACACGACGAGCACCCCGGCTTTCTTGGGCTCCGCGTTCTGCGCGATGACCAGCACGGGCAACAGGGCAAACAGGCACAACAGACAAACGATGCGGCGCATGGGGAAACCTCCACAGGTGGGTTCGCTACGATGGGTGGTTTGTGTTCCGGGCAATTTCATAACGGCACAGCGCCTCCAGCGCCATTGCCGTCGTAAACGATTTCGAGACCCAGTTGAAATGTTTGCCGGTGTCGCTGCGGGCCACGAAGAAGACACCCTCGTTCCAGTTGCCCCAGTAGGGGTTCTGTTCGGCAACAAGATACGCAATGCCCTTCGCAATCAAATCGGCGCCTTTTCCAGCCTGCATCAGCGTGAGCACGCACAGCGCGGTGTCGAGCTGCGGCGCGCCGCGGTCCCAGCACGCCTGGTTTCCCGGCAGCGCCTGCGCCTCGCCGATGACCTGGTCCGCCAGAATCTCAGAGGCAGCCTGCAACTGCGGCACGGGCCCCTCGTGAAACGCGCGGGTTACCACGAAATGGAAGACGTAGCCGCTCTTCGTGTAGGGCGAAACCTCATCCTGCCTGGTCTCATAAAGATCCTCCTGCACAACCCTGTTGATGAGGGCGATGGCGTCCGCCGCGCCGGGCGTGCCGGGGCGTCCATAGCGCGCCAGCGTCAGCAGCACATTCGCGTTGACGGCCACATCCACATCATTGGGCAGCGTCGTGCGGCCTTCGCCGTAGTTGAGCCAGGTCAGGTACGCGCCGCTGGCCGGGGGCAGCCAGTCCGGATTGATTCGGCGCGGCACCCGTCCCAGGTCGCGCCAGTCGGTGAAGAGGCGCTCAAAGGGACGGCGGGTTCCCGGACCGGCATCCACCTGCGCGTCGTTCAGCAGGACCAAATACGCGGCCGCGGTCACGTCGCAGTCGGTGGGTATGCCCATGCCGTTTGGATAGAACCCGATGTTGAGGGGCGCGCGGTTGCCGTGCAGCAGCGGCCCCCCGTAATGCGCCAGCGACAGGTCCGCCAGCAGAGAGTCCCTGTTCTGCGCGCGCATGTCATTGGGCCAGAAACCGTAGGCACCCGCGTCGGGTGCGTCCAGCGTGGATTCAAACCGCTTGATGAACGTCACGGCCCTTTGGCGCATGTCCCGCGCGACCGCGATGTCCTCCGGAGTCAAGCCCAGCGCCCGGGAGTTGTCTTCGGTGACAAGGGTCAGCGCATGATGGATGAAGGCGGGGATGAAGGGGCTCACATCACGCACGCGCACCTGGGGGAGCCCGCCGGTGTAGAAGTATTGCGGCCAGTTGCCGGCATAATCGCGGCTGCCGGGACCCTGCGTGTCCTGCCGCACCTGCACGCGCTCCAGGAAATGCAGCGCCTTGGTGATCGGCGGCTCCGTGGAGGAGCATCCGGCCAGCAGGCAGCACAGGGGAAGCGCCAGGCAGACAGATCTGTGGCGCAAGCGACGCGGCGGCACGGTCGGTACCCTCTTCTGGACTGCGGATTTCAACGCGCCCTTTTCCGGGGGGGATTCGCTGGCACTCCGGCGAGCAACTTGTCAATCGCCGCCTTCAGCGCGTCCTCCGAATCGGGCGTGACGCTGGTTGCGGTGGGCTCGTAACCGCCCTCGGTGTAGGCGCGGCGCAGGCAGATGTAGCCCATGCCGCAGTCGCCGTAGGCGGCCACGGCCACGAAGCGCAGGGGCGCGGTCTTTTGCGCGTAAAGCTGAAACGCGATCATCGCCTCGCCGGGCAGGTTGAGCACGCTGAGGCTGCCCAGATGCAGGGCGCTGAGCGTGATGGGCTGATCAGCGCGCTGTTTCCAGGCGAGCCCCATGGCCCCGCCGTTGCGCACGCTGGCCGCCGCCTTCTCGTTGGCCATTTCCGCGCGAAGGTCCGCCTCGGTGAAGCCCTTGTCGTCACGCGATTTCAACAGCAGCGGCACGGTGGTCCAGCCGATCTTCCCCGCCGCTTCATACTGTGTGCCAGCCACCGTCGCCTCCATGCCCTGCAGCAGCCGGTCACAGAGACCCTGCCGCGATTCGGGCGTGCCCGGATTGTATTTGCCCGCCGTGATGTCGCCCGAACAGCCCGTGAAATACACCTGGAACACACCCTCGCGCCGTTCGAGTTCCTCCCTGGCCATGCCGACAAAGTCGTAGCAGGCGCGCGGATCGCCGTAGAAGCTCTGCGGATGGGTGGCGTAGTAATGCAGCCGCGCGACGGGTTTTCCATCCTCCGCGAAGGTAATCGTCTTGACGAAGGGGTCGATGAGCCCTTCGGGCGCGTCAATCAGTCGCTGGTCCTTGCAAGAACTGTAGCGCACGGCGATGCTGCCGTCGTCGAGGCGCACGCGACGGTTCGAGGCGACCCGCTCGACCTTGCCCTGGCTCATGCCAATCTGGTTGAACGGGACAAGTGCGTCCATCGCCGCGGCGGCGGCGGCCCCGAGGTGTTCGGCGGCCCCGGTGATCGTCGATGTCGCGGGGAACGGCGGCGGGCTCTGCATCTCTTCAAGAAAACGGTTCGCGTCCGCGTCGGCCATCGGCGCGGTGTGCTGGTGCACCGTCTGCACCGCCACGTTGGCAATGTCCGTCTTCACCGCCTCAGCCAGCTTCTGCTGGAAAAGCGTGTGGCTGGAATTGTTCAATTCGCAGTAGTCCACCGCGCACAGCACAAAGCGTTTCCCGTCCTGCTCCAGGATGATCCCCTTGGCCAGCAGTTTCGTCTCCACCGTGGCAAGGCCCTTGTAGCTGGAGTAGATCGGCGTGCCCAGCGGCGGCGTCACGTCGCACTTGAACACGGCTATCTTCTTCTTCCCGCCGGTCCCGCCCGCGGTCTGGCACCCGCTGAGGGCCGCGCCCAGCGCCA
>CAIXUF010001399.1 GCA_903922535.1 Candidatus Hydrogenedentota bacterium | reverse complement strand
TCGCCAATAAGCCCAAGCCGGTTTTGAAATCCGTCTGTGGCACCGCCTTCTCCGGCACCCCTCCCCCATCCTTCCCATATCTCCCATTTTTCCTTGCCCGCCCGCGCTACCGCCGTATAACGGCGGTAATCTCTCTTCCCACCGCCTTCTTCACTTCCAGGCGTCCGGCGGAAAGCGCCAGCGCATGCAGCAAATCCGCCAGCCGCGCCATGGCCCCCGGATAGTCCATCTGCAACCGCGCCAGCGCTGGGGAGACGAGCATTTCCTCAACCCCGGCCACACCCGCCGCCTTGCGCAGCGACTCCGCGATTTCATGGACGGCGGCATCGTTGCCGGGCTGTTCGATCGTAAGCAGGACCCGGTCCTTTTCCTGCCGTCCCAGCAGGGCCAGAACCACCGCCACCGTCGTGTCGGTCACCAGCTTTCCGGCCGCATCCGAGATGGCCTGGTCGCCCCCGTCGCGCGGGTCCGCGCTTTGCACCACCGCCTCGGCGCCCAGCGCATCGGTCATCTTGCCGTCCGGTCCGGAAAAGACGCGCAGCGCCACACGTGCGTGGTTCTTGCTCATGTCCGACGCCGTCGGCAGCGCCTCATGTTCCGAAGTGGCCTGCGCGGTGATGACCACGTTCTGAAGGTTTTCCCGCGCAAAGTGCGATCCCTCATCCACAGTCCCGCCCGTGATTGCAAGCAGCTTCTCAGGGGGGTATACGCCGTTCAGCTTGTCCGGTCCCACAACGCTGAACCCATATTTCTCCAGGCCCTCACGCAGCACCAGAAAGGCCGAACCCGGCCCCACCTTGGCGGGCGTCTCCGGGGTGGGCTGCTCGGACACCACAAGCAGCACGGACGAATTCTTGGGCAGGCGCGGCAGCATGGCCGCCGCGACGTCCTGCCGCAGGGGCTTTTCAAGGACATAGGCGTCTATTTCCACCGTCGTGCTGTTGTTGGCGGCGTCGCTGCGCAGCAGGTCGTAACGCTGAAAATAGCCGGATGCATGGCGCAGCATGGCCTGGAAAGGTGCCATATCCTCCGTGTTGACCATGGAGCGCAGCACGTCGGTGATGATCTGTTCTTCCGCGCCGGCCACGGCGTTGTTGCGCGCCGCGATGCCCACCCCCTCCGCGTGCCCGGTCATGCGCACGGTAAAAGTCTGCTCCTGCGCGCAGACCGCCGCGCAGGCCGCAAACAGAAGCGCCGCAGCGCCCAAAAGGACCTGCGGCGCGGTATGGGAGGGGAAGCGGCGCATGTAATGCCTTAGTCGCGCCCGCGGGCGATAAGGAGCAGGCGCAACAGTTGCAGCACTGCCGCCGCCGCCGCGGCCACGTAGGTAAGCGCGGCCGCGCGCAGCACCTTGCGCACACCGTTCAGTTCATCAGTGGTGAGGTAGCCGCCCTTTGCCAGCGCCTGCACCGCGCGGCTGCTGGCATTGAACTCGACCGGCAGCGTCACGATGGTGAACGCCACGGCCGCGGCGAAAAGATAGATGCCCAGATGCAACAGCCACCCCATGCCGGAATGGCCAAAGAACATCCCGGCGAATATCAGCGGGAACGCAAGCGTCGAGCCGAGGGACGAAACGGGGTAAATCAGGGTCCGCAGCTTCATCGGCGCATACTCGTGCGCGTCCTGGATGGCGTGGCCAACTTCATGCGCCGCGATGCCCACGGCCGCGATGGAATCGCTGCCGTACACCCCCTCGGAAAGGTTCACGACCTTTTGCGTGGGGTCGTAATGGTCGGTCATTTCGCCGGGCACCTGTCCGATGGCAACATTCTGCACGCCCGCACTGTCCAGAATCGCCTGCGCCGCCTGGGCACCCGTCATGTGTGAACTGGTCCCGATCTCCGAGTATTTCCGGTAAGCGCTCTTCACGGCCCACTGGGCCCAGAGCGAGAATATGATGGCCGGAATCATCAACAGGATGTCCGGACCGTAAAACATTGGCATCATCATGATGTCGCTTGCTCCTTTGTTGGGGCGCTGTCCTCCGGCTTCTGGCCGGGTGCGCGCATGGTGCACACTCCGTTCAGCGCCGCACCTTCTTCCATATTCAGAACGCGCACCCGCACATCACCGTTGACAACGCTGCCCGAGGCCATGCGGAGTCTTCCGGGCGTGGTCACGCTCCCGTTTACCTGCCCGGCAATGTCCACATTGCGACCCGCCACGGCATCGGCGTTGAGCCGGCCGGTCTTTCCAACGGCGAGGTCGGTAGACACTTCAATGCGCCCCTCGACCAATCCGTCCATCTGGCACGAACCGGCCCGCACGTCCCCCGTGACGACGGCGGTCTTCAGAAGGAACAACGGGCCCTCAATGGTAAGATCGCCCTCGATCCGGCCGCCGATTTCCGATTCAGCACCGCCGCTCAGGGAACCCCCAATGGTCACGCCTTCCGGGATGACCAACCGCTTCAGGTTGACATTCCTTGCCCGTCGCGTGGCCGCGTCATCCGGAGTGATGGCCGGGGAGCGGCGCATTTCCTCCACGGCCTTTCGGTGGCGCGAGTCACCCCGGCCCTGTTGCAGGGCCTCATTGAAACGCTCTCCGAGACGGGAAAACAGCCCCCCTTTGTCACTCCCCGCAAGGCCGTCAAAGCCGTCCAAGTTGCCCAAGTCGCCGTCCCCAAGGGGGGGGACGGGCTCATTCGTGTTGTCCATGGTCAAAAGCACCCCAAACGGTTGGCAAACCCCGGACCCAGGCACCGGCCTCTCGACGGGGTCGACGTTACCATAACACGGCACCATTGAGTTTACCGGGTTAATCCACCCCTTATCAAAAAGGTCATGCCCGAAGTTGTTCCCCCATCCTCTTCCATTTTGTCCTTCGCCCTTCGCCCTTCGCCCTTCGCCCTTTGTCCTTCGCCCTTTGTCCTTTGTCCTTTCGCAAAGTTGAGCCCCGCCCCGCGCGACGGGTAAACTTGCGCGGTCAAGGATGCGGAAAGGAGTCACGGCATGCACCTGCACGGTTTGGACTGGGTCATTATTGCGATCTCACTGCTCATCTGTTTTGTTCCGGCGCTGTTCTTCGGAAAACGGGCGGGCAAAAGCACCACCGAATTCTTCGCCTCCGGGCGTTCCGTGCCGTGGTGGCTTGCCGGACTCTCCATGGTTGCCACCACCTTCAGCAGCGACACCCCCAATCTGGTGACCGACATTGTCCGTCGGCAGGGCGTGGCGGGCAACTGGTGCTGGTGGGCCTTCGTGATGACCGGCGTGGCCACCGTGTTCTTCTACGCCCGCCTGTGGCGCCGTTCCGGCGTCATGACCGACCTGGAGTTCTACGAGATCCGCTATTCCGGCAAGGCGGCCAGCGTCGTGCGCGGTTTCCGCGCCGTCTACCTGGGCCTCTTCTTCAACTGCATTATCATGGCCTCCGTCAATCTGGCCGCCTGCAAGATTGCCGGCATCCTGTTTGGCCTGCCCCGCTGGCAGACCCTGATCGGCATTGGCCTGCTCAATGTCGTTTTCGCCGCGCACTCCGGCCTGTGGGGCGTGCTCGTGATTGACATGGTCCAGTTCTTCATCAAGATGACCGCCGTCATTGCCGCCGCCTACTTCGCCCTCAAGCTGCCCCAGGTCGGCGGGCTGCACGGCCTGGTCGAGAAGCTTTCCGCCCCCCATCTGGCCCCCGACGGCAAGACGATGCTCAACTACCTCAACATCCTGCCCGACTTCAGCAACAACTGGGACATCGCCATTGCCGTGTTCATTTTGCCCATTGCCGTGCAGTGGTGGGCCGTCTGGTATCCGGGGGCCGAACCGGGCGGGGGCAGCTACATCGCCCAGCGCATGCTCTCCTCCAAGTCCGAAAAGGATTCTCTGGGCGCGGTGCTGTTCTTCAATGTTGCCCACTACGTCCTGCGCCCCTGGCCATGGATTCTGGTCGGTCTGTGCTCACTGGTCATTTACCCCAAACTTTCCGACATCCAGACGGCCTTTCCCAATCTTGACCCAAGTCTGGTCAACCACGACATCGCCTATCCGGCCATGCTGGTGTTTCTTCCGGTGGGCTTTGCCGGGCTGATGATAGGCGGCCTTATCGCGGCCAATTCGTCCACGATCCTGACGCACCTGAACTGGGGCGCCTCCTATCTGGTGCATGATTTCTATCGGCGCTTTCTCGTCAGGGATGTGAGTGAGCGCCACTACGTGTGGGCGGGCAGGTTCACCACGGTGGGTCTGTTCGTGGCCTCATGCGGCATGGTTTACGTGCTGCAGTCCGCCAAGGACAGCTTTGACATCATGCTCCAGGTGGGCGCGGGCACGGGGCTGCTCTACCTGCTGCGCTGGTTCTGGTGGCGCATCAACGCCTGGTGCGAGGTCGCGGCCATGATTAGCTCCTTCTTCGTGTCCATCGTGCTGCATCTCATCAAGATTAGCATTCTTCAGGTTCCGACTGCGGGCAGCGTCGGTCAATTCATCGCCAACTTCCTGGCGCATCTTGAGAAGGCGTGGGGGGTGGGCATATCGGCGCCAATAGGCAGTTTCTTTGCCTATCTTCAAACCGCATACGGGTTAAACTTCTCCGCAGCGAGCCTGATCATAACCATAGCCGTAACGACCCTGTGCTGGATGCTGGTGGCCTTTTTCGGCCCCCAAACCAACCGCAAAACGCTCATCGATTTCTACAAAAAGGTTCGCCCCTTCGGGCCGGGTTGGTATTCCGTCCGCAAAGAGTCCGGTGTTACGGACGAAGAGGCCCGCGCCACCCACGAGAACATTCCCCTCGCGCTGCTGGGCTGGGTTGCCGGCTGCACCATGATCTGGTCGGCCCTGTTCACCGTCGGCAATTTCCTCTACGGGCGCATGGGCTATGCCACGGCCCTCTTTGTGGTGTTTCTGATCAGCACAACGGCCATCCTGGCCGTAATCAACCGCCTCTGGTCCGGCAAAATGGTTACCCCCGAACAGGAACGGGCAGCGAAAGAAGCCGAAGGGTAGGATACCGTTCCAAGACAACTTGGCTGATTGTTTCTGAGTTTCAGAGTTCCAGATTCATTTCAGGCAACGACCGAGAAGTCCCTTGCATGAGAGATGTTACTGATGCATCGCGCCGCATCCATGGCAATGCTTCAGTAATCGTCCTCTTCTTCCTCGTCCGGTTCCGCCTCTTCCTCCCTGAATTTCGGATTATTCCCCGCAATAACAATCGTCACTTCCCCCTTAATCTCCTTCCCCTTGAACTGCGCGGCCAAATCCACGAGATAGCCCCGGTGCACCGCCTCAAACTTCTTCGTCAGTTCGATGCACACCGCGCCAAGCCGGTTTCCCAGAACCACCAGGGCATCCGCCAAGCAGGCACCCACCCGAAATGGGGATTCAAACAGAATCAGCGTGTGCGGCAGGTCCCGGTCCATCTCAAAGAAACGCTGCCGCTGCCCCGATTTCCGGGGCGGAAATCCCTTGAAGGTGAAACTCGACGAGGACAGTCCGGAGGCGAGCAACGCCGTGGTGGCCGCACTGGGGCCGGGAATCACCTCAATGCGGTGGCCGTGCTCATGGCACAGCGAGGCAATGCGGTAGCCGGGATCGCTGATGCCGGGGTGTCCGCCGTCGGTGCATACGGCCACCGACCGGTCCTCGTTCAGCAGCCCCAGGATGCGCCGCGCGGCCACCTCCTCATTGTGTTCATGATAGGAGAACCGGGTGGAAGGCGCCTTGATGCCATAACGCTCGAAGATCTTCCAAGTGACGCGCGTGTCCTCGCAGGCCAGCACGTCCACCTCGCCCAGAATCCGCACCGCGCGGTAGGACAGGTCTTCCATGTTTCCGATGGGCGTCGCGACAAGGTAGAGTGTGCCCATGGCGGCCTCAGACGCTTTCAATGCGCGGCGTGATGACCGTCGCGCCGATGCGGGCCATGGCGTCGGCGAGCCGCATCCGCATGGCATCGTCGTAATACATGCCCACAACCGCCCCGCCAGACCCGGCATACTTGCCGTGCGTGCCCACGGAGCGCGCCACATCGACCAGTTCCACGTTGCGCGGATCCAGCCGGAATATCGTCTTGCGGCGCTCGAAATTCTTGTCCATGAGCGCTCCGATTTCCATGCCCCGCCCTGCCAGCAGCAGGTCGCGCGTCTCCTGCGCATAGGAGGCGAAGTCCTGCATAGCGTCAATGACCTTCGGATCGCCGTCAAGCCAGCGCTGGCGCACGTTGTTGTGGATCACCTCCGAACCCTCGCCCAAGTCCTGGCGGTAGGCGAGAAACAGCGGGGGCAGCAGCGCCGGGTCAATCTCCTCATAGGTGCCGTGTCCCTGCCGTTCCATGATGTCCCGGTTGAAATCCATGAACACCACCCCCTCATACACCTGGATAACCCGGTCCTGCAAGCCCGCCGCAATGCCAAGTTCATCGGTCTCAACGCTCAGGATGAGGTTGGGCAAAAGGGGCTTGGGGATGTCCACGTCGTAGAATTCCATCAGGCACTTGATCGTCGCCGTGACCAGCGCGCTCGATCCGGCCAGACCCAGCCGACGCGGAATGGTTGACCGGTAGCGGACGGAGAAATTGACGTTCGGCAGGGTTATGTCCTGTTCGAGGCAATAGTCGTAAAACTTCTTGACCGCCGCCTTCATGAGCCGGATGCCGCCATAATAACCGTTGGCGTTCACATCCTCGACCAGTTCGCGCATCCCAGCATACCGCGACTTGTCCTCCAGACTCGGCACGATTTCCAGTTCAGCATTCTCATACAGCGTCACCTTGGCTGAAAAATCGCGGATGATAAAGCTGATCGTCTTGCCAAAATACCCGTCCGAAGGGTTTCCAATCAGCCCGGCACGGGCATAAGCGGTTGCTTCACAGGCCATATATGGTTTCCTTTTGACGGATTATTAAACCTGAGCATACGTTCCTACCCCAATACCGGTCAAACCACGGACCAAAGTCCACCTCAAATCACCGCCCCAACCGCTTCCTCCCGCCTACTGTCCATATCGTCCATCCCGTCCATATCGTCCATTGTCACCCCCCAAACACCCGCCGAAAATGCCCCTCAAATCGGTCCATGACCTCCCCCATGGACGGCCCCCCCCCAAGCAGTCCCGCCAGGGACGCCACCGGCTTGTCCGCGATGCCACAGGGAATGATGCAGCCCCAGTGGCGCATGTCGGGGTCAACGTTCAGCGCAATACCGTGATAAGTCACCCACTGATGCACCCCAACCCCGATTGCCGCAACCTTTGCACCGCCCACCCACACCCCCGTAAAGCCTTCTAAACGCTCCCCCACAAGCCCATAGTCGGCAACCAGGTCAATAAGGACCTGTTCCAGCGCCCGAAGATACCATCCCACCGACGGCTTCCAGCGGTTCAGGTCGAGAATGGGATAGGCCACCATCTGCCCCGGGCCATGGTAGGTGACGTCGCCGCCCCGGTCCACCGCCACCGTGGTGATCCCTAAATCGGCCAGTTCTTCCGGTGGCGCGGTCACATGGGAAGGGTCCGCCTTGCGCCCCAGCGTGATGACCGGCGCATGCTCCAGCAGCAGCACTGTGTCGGGCGCCGCACCGCGCGCGACAGCCTCACGCAGCGCCAACTGGCGCGCATGCACGCTATGGTAGTCCGACAGCCCCAAAAGTCTTTCAAAAATCAGCGAAGGGCTCATGGCCGGGAACCGCCAGTGATGGGGAACGACGGTCCCTTGGCTCTCCACATGAGGGGTATGGGTTCAACGGGCTGGGGAAAACGGCTTTCTACGAAGGAAGTGGCATCCATGGCGGGCGGGGAGCAATCAAATGCCCGCAAAGGCCGAATAGAGGGGGGTGCCCGCGAAGGCGAGGAACAGAATTCCCTTCATGAGAAACCCCATGGGCACCTGAAGAATGTGCGTGTTAAAGACGATCAGCATCAGGAACAGCATGCTGTACGGGCCAAACTTCTCCACAAGTTCCCGCGCCGAGGGCGGCAGAAAATAGTCCAGCAAATGGTAGCCGTCCAGGGGCGGAATGGGAAGAATATTGAAGACCATCAGCATGATGTTGACACCCACCAGTGTGATGAATATGGACAAAAGCAGCGGAAGCACGGGAGACTCCACCATTGCCCCGGCAAACTGGGCGATGACACGCAACACCACGGCGGCGGAGAGGGCGACCAGAAGATTGGAGGCCGGCCCGGCGAGTGCTATGTAAACGGGGCCGCGCCGCCGATCCCGGAGATTGCGCGGGTTGAACGGCACCGGTTTGGCCCAGCCGAAAAAGAACCGGAATCCCGTGACCATGGCAAGAAGGGGCAGGATCACCGTGCCCAGTGGATCGGCATGCCGGATGGGGTTAAGACTGATCCGGCCGAGCAGGCGTCCCGTCGGATCGCCGCAGCGGTCCGCCATCGCCGCGTGCGACGCCTCGTGCACACAGAGCGAGAACAGCAGACACATGTAATTGATGACTATTTCGGGTATGGAACTTCGCAAAAGGAAATCCTTTCCTGGGGAACCCCGCAATTCTACCGGAGCGGCGTGAAACCAGTCAAAGATATATACTGCTGAAAGCAAAGAGGACGGGAGATCGCAGGATTCCCGCTTGGTGCTGCGCCTGTCCAAAGAGCAAACCCTGTCACGCGTGTAACCCGCAACCATAGGGCCGTTGCGCCGGATCCTCCATACAATTGAAACCAACAGGACTTCGACTTAGAATTGCACCGTTGTGCGGCAGGGTCAGCATCCGGCAAGGCACCTGAGGAAGAAACACGGTCAAACACGGGCAGCGCTGTGGTTCGGCAAAGGAGTGACATCGCAATGGGCCTTTCGAAAAGGACAATTGGTTATATCCTGCTGGTTGTGGGAGGACTTGGTTGCGGCGTGTCCGGCCTTGCCGTCTTTGGAGCGATCATAAGCTTTGAGGAACATAGTGGTGATGCGATGATCGCCTTTGGCTGTGTGTTTGGTTTTTTCCTTATGGTGCTAAGCTGGGGCAACATCCTGCGCAAGCATCGTGCCAAGAATTGACAGGAAATCGTGCCTGCGATATGGGGGACTGTGCGGGGATGCAGTCTGATGTCGGCCGTGTGCCTATGGCGCTTTCAGGGAGAGCATGGACGTGCAGTGCCGTGTGTTGGGCCGGACGCCTGCGCCAACTGCCGGCATAGGGAACATCTTTTCAGGGGCAAGAATGGCGCGTCCGCTGTGCTCTTGGGAACACCAATCATCCGGCTGGCACACACGAGAAAGCCGCTCGGTGGAGCATCATGTCCCGAGAGGCAACTCTGTCGCTGAAAAACCCGCAACCAAAAGACCATCGTGCAAGGGCATGTTTTGCACAATTGACACTAACAGGATTTCTGTCTAGAATGACGTGGGCGTGTGAAAGGTCGGACTCCGGCAAGGTGCCGGAGGGAAAGAACGTGATCAGGCACAAGCCGCAGGGTGGCTTAACAGAGGAGGAGCCAGTGCGATGAAAAGAGGGTCATGGTTCACGGGGCTTGTGCTTATGGGGGTGTCTTTGGCGCTTGCGGTGTTCCCGCAGCCGTCGGCGCGCGCTTTAGCTGACACCACGCCGCCCACGGGCACGATTGTCATAAACAACCAGCTTGCAAACACAAACACGCCCAATGTCATGCTGGCGCTAACTTGGAATGACGGCACCGGCTCAGGCGTATCGCGCATGCACTTCAGCGACGATGGCGCCCATTGGACCACGTGGGAGCCTCCGACAGCGACGCGCGCCTACACACTTCCGACGGGTGACGGCTACAAGACGGTGCGGGTCCAGTTCCTTGACAAGGCAAACAACCGCTCCGCGGTGTTCAGCGACTACATTCGGCTCGACATGACACCGCCCACGGGTTCCATCACCATCAACAGCGGCGCATTGACCACGCCCGGCCAGCAGGTCATGCTGGATTTAACGTGGTCCGACGGAACCGGCACGGGTGTGCCCCTCATGCGTTTCAGTGAGGACGGCGCGCATTGGTCCGCCTGGGAATTGACGGCGGCCAACCGTCCCTACACGCTGCCGGCGGGCCAGGGCTACCACACCGTGCGCGTTCAGTACACGGACGCCGCGGCGAATTACTCCGCCGTGTACAACGACTACATCAAGGTGCAGGCGCCGAAGGAAGAGACGTGGATGCTGCCGAACAACGTCCCCCTGGTAATGGTATGGATACCGGCCGGG
>CAIXUF010001398.1 GCA_903922535.1 Candidatus Hydrogenedentota bacterium | reverse complement strand
TGCCGCCATGCTCTCCGCCATGGACGACGGGGTCGGCCAGGTCCTCGACAAAGTCCGCGAATTGCGCCTGGAAGAGGACACCCTGATCATTTTCATCAGCGACAATGGCGGCCCCACCGGACAGACCACCTCCGGCAACGCCCCGCTCCGCGGCTTCAAAGGGCAGGTACTCGAAGGCGGCATCCGCATCCCCTACATGATGCAGTGGAAAGGCCGGCTCCCAGCAGGTAACGTTGTCGACACGCCGGTCATCTCCCTCGACATTCACCCCACCATCCTCGCCGCCGTGGGTGCCCCCCTGTCCGAAGACAAGAAACTCGACGGCGTCGATCTGCTTCCCTATCTCAACGGCAAGAAAGCCGACGCCCCGCACGAAAGCCTGTTCTGGCGCTTTGGCGAGCAACACGCCGTCCGCATGGGCGACTGGAAGCTGCTCAAGCAGGCCAAAGACGCTCCCCAGTTGTACAATCTGGCCAAGGACATCGGCGAGGCGAACGACCTTGCCGCAACGAACCCCGACAAGCTCAAAGCACTCCAATCCGCCTACGATCAGTGGAACGCACAACTGGTTCCGCCCCGCTGGAAACGCGGTGATCAAGAACAGCAAAAACAGGGTGCAGGCGCGACAGCCCGCCCGCGCCGAAAGGCCCGCAACGCAAAATAGCCACAATCTGGGGCACACATTCTTGTCTGCCCTCTTCTGTTCGTCCCTGTTCGCCCTTTTTCGTCTGTGTCAGTCCAACCCACGTTTCATCGAACCGTTATCTCCGTGCTCTTGATGACCGTTGGACTCACGCCCGCCGCGGCATACATATCGGCAAAGGTCCGCACCTGCGGCGTGTCCGTCTTGAGCAGATCCCGGACCCCGGCGAATGAGACCGTCTGGTAATAAAGCGTCGCCGTCACCGTGAACGGACGGGGTCTGCCATTCGTCCTGATCTTGTACCGCACTACATCCCCTCCGCCGATGAAATTGGGATCGCCCTCAGCCTCCCCGACAACGGCAATATCCCCTGACGCACTCGATTTCGAAAACCCTGCCGGCAGCAGGCGGTTGTCCTTCACATAAGACACGGAATCAAGCAGCGTGTACGTGACCGCGCCCGACAGGTCCCCCATGACGGATTCATAGATCTGCACCTGGTCTTGACGCGTGATAAGCTTATGGTGCGGCTCACAGCCACCCCCCGGTCCATCAGCGTCACACCCCCGGATGCTCCCGTCCGCGTTCGGCCTTCCCGACTCAAAAAAGACCCTTCCCGCCGCATCTCTGACCGACAGGTCGATCCAAGCCCGGCGGAACGGCACACCGGTCGGGAATTTGTGTCCCGTCTTGTTCGCCACTTTCACCGATACGCGCAAACTCTTCTTCGTGACCGAGGCCCCGCTGATCGTCAAGTCGGCCGTTTTCGCGCCCAGTACCGCCAAGGTCCGCGATATGCTGTCGCCCAACTGCGCCGATGTCGCGGTAAGGCCCAGCGCCTCCACATTCGCCTGGAGTAATCCCAGCAGGGCAATGTTTGCGCCCGTGAAATGGTGCATGACAAAGCCGGGCCGCGGAGACAGCCGCATCGGCATCGTGCTGAGCCGCGCCACGCCTGCCGCCTTGGGCATGTGGCAATCCACGCACGTGGCGGTCGCCCCCCCTCCATTCACTGCATGCTGCCATTCCGGATAGGTCATCTGTTCCGGAAACTCCCGCGTGAAATCGCCCGCCTCATCGCGCGAAGGCGTGTACAGGGTATGGCACGCGCCGCACAGCGCCGAATCGCCCATATGTCCCCCCTGCACCGGCGTAAAGCCCGACATCATCATCATGGGCCTGAAAAAGGGCTGCGCGTACTGCCCAAACATCGCGCGGTCGGGCGGCGAGGTGCCGGTGTCAATCACGTAGTGGCCGGAGAAGCCTTCCTTCACGCCGAGGTTTGTGTCCTGGATCTGGTGGCACAGTGAGCATGAAATCCCGTCCATCGCGGCCTGGTTCAAGGCATTCTCAGGATCGAGGAAGCCTCCATTCAGCAGCGAAACCGGCGCCGACGACGCCGCTGCCTGGACGCGTGCCATCGGCGTGTGGCAGCGGCTGCACTTTTCCTCGATCACCGGCGCAATCGCGGGATTTCTGACCACCTCGGTGCTCATCTTCGCCTGCCACAGCGGGTCTTTGGCCGAGTTCGCCATCATCGTAGAACGCCAGTGCGCGGCAATCGACACGTTGGCCAGCGTCACGTCAACAAGGTTGTCGTGGCACACGGCGCAAATACCCGAACCGGAGAAACTGCCCGTGGTAAACGTGGTCAGTCCCGGGGCCCCGACCAAGCCACCACACATGCCTCCGCAGACAACACACCATCCCGCCGGGGAAGCAAGCGTCAACGCCGCGACCAGCGCTCCCACCACCCCCCGCCAAGAACAGTATCCTACAGTCATACCGCGTCTCCCTATTCTTGCCTAACGCCTGCCACGCACCCAAGCTTTTCTGAAAACACAAAGCCCGGCCCATTTTGTTCCACTTGTGCTAGTTCCTAATTGACAAGTGTCAGGACATCGTTCAGTGAATTATGTGCCACAACATCGTTCAGTCACAAGCGTTGTGATGGGTGTGTTCAGCGAATATGTGCTTTTCCAACAACAAGGAGAAGCACATGGACAACCAAGAAGAGTGGCGTCG
>CAIXUF010001397.1 GCA_903922535.1 Candidatus Hydrogenedentota bacterium | reverse complement strand
CTGATGGTGCCGGTGGGCGCCGACGTGTCCAAGGTGATGGTGTCGCTGGTCGTGAGCATGTTGCCGGCCATGTCTTTGACGTTGGCCCACACGGTCTTGACGCCGTCGCCGGCGGACAGGTCCCAGGATGCGGACGATGCGTAGGGTTGCCACGTGCTGTAGGTGGCGTTGTCGTTGCTGAACTGCATGTATTGGACGCCCGAGCCGCCGGTATCCGTAACGGCCATCGTCAGCGTTACGCCGGTGTCGAGCGTGTAGGCGCCGTCGTTGTTTATCTTTACCGTGCCGGCCGGTGCGACGGAGTCGTAGACGACCGTCAGCACATTTGATGCGCCGTTGTTGTTTCCCGAAACGTCCTGGCATACATTGACGGGCACCTGCACCGTCACGTTGCCCTGAATCCCGGGCGTCATGACCCATGTGTAGACCGTATCCCCGTCGGCGCCGGTGAAGCCGCTGACGGAAGCGTTTGTCGTGATCAGGCTGGTTGCCGCAAATCCGTACACCGGTTCGGTAAAGGTCGCCGTCACGGTGAATGTTGGGTTGTGGGTTGCCCCGCCCGTCGTCGTGGTCAGCGTTACGCCCGGCGGAGTCGTGTCGAGGGTGATGGTGTCGCTGATGGTGACCACGGAGTCATTGCCCGCATTGTCCTGGAACCGGGCATAGACCGTTCTTAGCCCGTCCGGCCCGGCGGCCAGTGTCCACAACGCAGACTCCGCCCAGGTCTGCCAGTCACTCCAGTTCGTGTTGTCGTTGCTGAACCGCATCTTCGCCAGCCCATAGCCACCATTGAGGATGTGGAAGAGGGTCAGGGTGACATTGCCCTGGTTCGTATACACCGCGCCGCTGTTTATGGTTACCGTGCCCGAGGGCGGCGTGGTGTCCATTATAATGGTGTCTTCGTAGCTGGCGGACACGTTGCCCGCCGCGTCCCGGTACTGGACGTACACGGTCTTGATGCCGTCAGGGGTGGGCAGGGTCCAGGGTTTGCTGGTGCCGTACGCCTCCCAGCCGCTCCAAGTGCTGTTGTCGTCGCTGAACTGCATTTGCGCAACGCCCGTGCCCGTGCCGTCGTCCGCCGCCAGTGTCAGTGTCACGCTGCGCGTGTTGGTGTATTGTGCCCCGGCGCTGATGCTGATGGTGCCCGTGGGTGCCACGGTGTCCAGCGTGATACCGTCGCTAACCGAGTATATGTTGCCGGCTGCGTCTTTGAACTGGGCATACACCGTCTTGGATCCGTCGCCCGACGACAGGGTCCAACTGGCGGTCACCGAATAGGCCTGCCAACCGCTCCACACGCTGTTGTCATTGCTGAACTGCATGGATGCGACACCCGATCCGCCGGTGTCCGTGACCGCCATGTTCAGCGCCACAGAGCGGCTGTTTGCGTAGGATGCGTCGCTGTTGACGAGAAATGTGCCGGCAGGATTCGTGGAGTCGTAGAAGACGGTCAGCGTGTTTGATGCGGGGCTGCTGTTGCCGGCAAGGTCCTGGCAGGCACCGATGGGCACCTGCACGGTGACATTGCCCTGCGCCGTGGGCGTCATGGTCCACGTGTACACGCTGTCCCCGTCGGCGCCGGAGAAATTGCTGACGGTGCCGTTGCCCACGTGTCCCGTCAGATCTCCCGCGGTGAACCCGGTTACCGGCTCGTCGAAGGTGGCGGTCACGGTGAAGGTTGAACCGCTGGTTGCGCTGCCCGCGGTGGTGGAGAGCACTACGCCCGGCGTTTTCGTGTCCAGCGTGATGCCGGCACTGATGGCAGCCGTGGAGGTGTTCCCCGCGGCGTCCTGCAACTGGACGGAGACCGTCCGTGCACCGTCCGCCCCGGAGGCCAGCGTCCACGCCTTGGACGCTGCGTAGCTTTCCCACCCGCTCCAAGTGCTTGCGTCGTTACTGAACTGCATTTTCGCCAGACCGGAACCGCTTCCGTCAGACCCCGACAGGGCAAGATTCACGCCGAGCTGGTTGGCCCTGGTCGCGCCGCCATTGATGGTGACGGCCCCCGTGGGCGCGGCGGTGTCCAGCATGATGCCGGCCTGGTAGCTGTTGGAGGTGTTTCCAAGACTGTCCTTGAACTGGACATACACTGTCTTGGTGCCGTCGCCACCGGGCAGGGTGTAGGACTTGCCTGTGGCGGCCGCCTCCCAACTGCTCCAGGTGCTGTTGTTGTCGCTGAAGCGCATCTGTGTTCCGCCGACACCGGTGCCGTCGGTCGAGGTCAGGTTCAGGTTCACCGCGGTCGTTTTCACATAACCCGGTGTGGTTGTGGCGATGGTGATGCTGCCTGTGGGCGCGGCATTGTCCACAGTGAAGGTGTCACTTGCCGACGGTGCGGCCGCGCTGTTCCCCGCGGTGTCTGTGGCCGTGCCCGCGGCGATGGAGACGCCCAGCGAGCCGCTGCCGGTGATGGAGGACACTGTCACGGTGCGCGTGCCCGTGCCCGATCCGGTGACCGACGCGGTTCCGTTGGCCGTGCCCGTTTTGTTCAGGGTGACATCGGTGTTCGCCAGCGTGACGCTGTTGGCCCCGGTGTAGGTTATCGTGTAGGTCACGGGTCCGGCGCTGGCCTGCGCGGCCGAAGGCGCTCCGATGGAAACGGTCGGGGCGGTGGTGTCAATCACAATGGCTTTGGCCGCGCCGATCGAACCGGCCGCGCCCGGGGATGCCAGCGTCAGCGTCGCATTGTTCCCGGCCGTGTCTTTGATGGTGCCGCCGTTCAGTGCCAGGGCAGTGGTGCTGAAATATTCGAGGTCGGCGGAGGTGTCCCCCGCCTGGACGGTGTAGTTGAAGGTGAGCGTGGCGCTTCCGCTGCCGCTGCTGTAGCTGACCGGACGCCCCCCGGAAATAACCGCCAGGCTGATCTGCGGGGTCCCCGCGACCGTGACCGCCTCACTGAAGCCCACCGTTATGGGGACGAGTTGTCCCGCTTTGTAACTGCCGTCGGCCAGTGTGCTGGTCACGCCCGTTACGGTGGGGGCCGTGACGTCGTAGGTCACCGTGTTGTCCGTGCTCGTCGAGGCCGCGTTGAATACCGCGGGCGCGGTCGTGGTGGCCACCAGACCCTGTTTGACGCTTGCCGTCACCGTGCCGGAACCGGTCATGCCCGACACCGCCGCGTTCCACGTGATGTTGTTCGCGGTCGTCAGCGCCACCGTCGTCGGGGCGGCCGTGCCGCCCAGGGTCATTGCCGCGCTCGTAAAGGTCGTCGGATTGATTGCCGTGCTGAAAACCACGGTGAAATTGATTGGGGAGGCATTCGTGGGATCCGTCTGCCCGGTGGCCTGGTTGATTGTCTCCGTCGGCGCGGCCGATGTGCCGGTGGCGTCGACGATGATTACCCGGCCGCTGGTGGACAGCGAGTTGCCGCCGGTAAAGGGCGGGAGTGTGAGCTTTGCTGCAACGCCGGAAGACGCGTCTTTGATGGTGCCGCCATTCAGCGTCAGCGAGTTTTGGTCCACATAGTCGAGGCCTTTGACCGCGGATTTGTCCCCGTCCAGGATGGTGTAGTTGAAGG
>CAIXUF010001396.1 GCA_903922535.1 Candidatus Hydrogenedentota bacterium | reverse complement strand
TGCGCAGCCGGATTCTCACTATCTCCATGAAAGCCTTTCCACCGCGCGGGCCTCAGCCAGCCAGCGCGAAAAACAGGTCGCGAAACACGCGGCCCGGGTTCAGGTTGCGTTCCAGATACAGCCATGCCGTGTCCAGCGCCTCCAGCTTTGCGGCATGGTTGGCCCCGGTGGCCGAAGTTAGATCCTTGACACGATCACGGTTCATCACGCGCGACACGTCGTTCGTGGTCGCGTACACATACACGTCACGGTACCACGCCTGAAACAAGTATACCAACTCATACCGTTCCTTGCGCATGCGCCCGGCCACCTCCGCCTCCACCAGTTCCTTGCTTAGACGCTCGTCACGGTTCCCATCGGCGGAATCTTCATTGTCATCATCGTCATCATCGTCGTCCGTGTCCGGTCCGGCCTTGACCGCAGCGACGATCTCCGCCTCGACCTTCTTGAGGTATGCCGCGAACCACTCGCCGACGAGCAGCGGGTCCTCGCCCCGGCGGAGCCGGTCAATCACCTCAAGAACCATCTTGCGCCGGTCGCTCTCCACGAGGTCCAGCGCCCGGCTCATCTGTCCCTGAGACAGCGCCGCCGCGGCGTCCGCAATGATCGGGTCGACGCCGCGCTGCTGAATCAGCAGATCGGCGACGGTCTCCGTGCGCAGCGACCCGAACCGCACCGGCTGGCACCGCGACCGGATCGTGGGCAGCAGCGCGCGCGGATGCGAGGTCACCAGCACAAAGAGGGTCGGACTGGCCGGCTCTTCCAGCGTCTTGAGAAAATGGTTCTGGGCCGCCTCGTTCATGCGGTCCGCCTCCTCGATGATGAAGATCCGGCGCCGCCCCTCAAAGGGGCGAAAGGCGGTCGTCTCGTTTATGTCATCGACGATTCCCACTTTGATCATGCGGGCTTTGCCCACCGGCACGACTGTCTTGATGTCGGGGTGGTTGCCGCTGATGGCCTTGCGGCAGGACAGGCAGGTGTCGCAGGCGTCACCCTGCGCGTCCAGGCAATTCACGGCCTTGGCCATCTCAAAGGCGGCCAGCCGCTTGCCCACGCCGTCCGGCCCCCACAGCAGCAGGCCCGAAGGGATGCGCCCCTTCTTGATAATACGGGACAGCAGCCGCATGGCCACCGCCTGATCCTTTACCTGCGAAAAACTCATGCCGTCTGCGCCTCCGCGCCCAACAGGGCGTCGATGCGCACGCACACCTCCTCGGAAATGGTTTCCACGGGCGTTGCGGCGTTTATCACGATAACACGCTCCGGTTCCCGCGCCGCGATGGCGAGAAACGACGCCCGCACGCGTTCATGAAAGGCAATCGGCTCGCCTTCGATGCGGTCAAGTTCGCCCCGGATGCGTGTGCGCGCCAACCCTTCGGCGGCCGGAAGATCAAGCAGGACGGTGCAGTCCGGAACGGTGCCGCCGGTGGCAATGTCACGAAGAAGGTCAATCGTTTCATGGGACAGCGCGCGTCCGCCGCCCTGATAGGCCTCGGTGGAATCGGCAAAACGATCGCACAACACCACCGCGCCCGCCGCGACGGCGGGTTCAATTACCTGGCGCACATGCTGCGCGCGCGCGGCGGCGTACAGCAGCAGTTCCGTGGTCGGGGCAAGCTCCTCGTGCGCGGGGTCCAACAGAATGGCGCGAATCGCCTCGGCGGCGGGGGTGCCGCCGGGTTCGCGCGTGAGCACCACGGTCTGTCCTGCCGCCCGCAAATGATCCGCCAGCAGCCTGATCTGGGTGGTCTTGCCGCAGCCTTCGATGCCCTCGAAGGTAATGAACAGGCCCCGGGTCATTCGATGACCTTCCGGCGCCCCTCGCGGCCCTGCTCGAAGAAGGCGTCCAGCCGGGCGGCATCGCCCGCCTCAAGGATGGCGGCAAGGTCGTGCAGCCGCGCGTCGAGCCCGGCAAGGCTTTGCAGCAGCGCGGTGCGGTTGGTCAGGCAGATGTCCCGCCACACTTCGGGACGACTGTCGGCAATCCGGGTGAGGTCGCGGAAGCCGTTGCCAACAAAGAGCTGGCTGGCGCCGCCTTCGGCCGCAAGCGCGGCCACGGCGGAGGCCACCACGTGGGGCAGATGGCTTGTGCGGGCCAGGATGGGGTCGTGCTCTTCGGGCCGGACGGAAACGACCCGCGCGCCGATCGACTCCCAAAGACGGCATACGATCGCGTGGGCCTCGGGGTCAAGATCGGTCGATTCCTCAACGAGACAGACAGTGTCCTCGTACAGATCGGGCCGCCCGTTCTCGGGGCCAAACTTTTCGCCGCCCGCCATCGGGTGCGATCCAACGAAACGGCGCGGCGCGGCCCAGGTGGCCGAGGCATGGCTGCAAATGGCCGCTTTCGTGCTGGCCACATCGGTGACGACAAGCCCTGGATTGCCCACGCCGTACACCTCGTCCAAAATGGCAGTTACCAGTGCGGCGGGTGTTGCCACGACCAGGAGATCCGCCCCGGCGGCGGCGGTGGCCGCGTCGGGCGCAATGTCATCGATGGCCCCCAGTGCCAGGGCGGTGTCCAACGACACTTTTCGCCGTCCCACGCCCGTCACCTGTGTTGCCAGTCCGCGCGACTTGAGGGCCAGTCCGAGCGAAGCGCCCAGCAGGCCCACCCCCACGATGGCCACACGCTTTGGCAACGGTTGATTCATGGCGACTCCCGCAGGGCCGCCGCGGCTTCCGCCACGGTAAATCGTTCCAGATACAGTGCCCGGCCGACAATGGCCTCGTCCACGCCGTCGGGTTCCAGCAGACGGGCGCGCCGCAGGTCGTCCAAAGACGACACGCCGCCGGAAAGGGTCAGCGGTATGGAAACGGCCCGCGCCACGGCACCGGTGGCGTCGTGGTTGGGACCCTTCATCATGCCATCGGACAGAATGTCGGTGTAAATAATGCGGGCTGCCCCGGCCGTTTCCGCGCGCCGGGCAAATTCGACGGCGTCGGTGTCGGTGTCTTCGAGCCACGCCTCCAGCGAGACTTTGCCCGCGCGGGCGTCAATGCCCACGGCCACTTTGCCGGGCCATGCGGCGCAGGCTTCCGCGAGCAGCGCGGGATCGCGGTGGGCGGCCGTGCCCAAAATGACGCGGGCGGCGCCCGCGCCCAGGACCGCGTTTACCGCGTCCATGGTGCGGATGCCGCCGCCCACTTCAAACCGGATGCCCGAGGCCGCCATGCGGCGCAGATGCGCCTCCACGCGGCACGCGCCCTCGCGGGCGCCGTCGAGATCCACGATGTGCACGATAGCCTCGGCTTCCGGTGTGCCGGCGGCCGCGAGATCATCCCACCACCGCCGCGCCTGATCCACCGGGTCTTCGGCAAAAACCGTCTCGCGTCCGTAGTCGCCCTGAACCAGATTCACACAGCGCCCGCCGCGAATATCCACTGCGGGAACGACGCGCATGGTCAGGATACCGCCGGAACGGCCGCCAGGGCTTCCTTGGCCCGTTCGACGATCTGCGCAAAGGTCGCGTCGTCCGTGGCGGCGATGTCGGCCAGCGCCTTGCGGTCCAGGCCGATGTTGGCCTTCTTCAGGCCCTCAATGAAACGGTTGTAGGTCAGGCCATGGGCGCGGGCGCCCGCATTGATGCGCGCGATCCACAGGCGGCGGAACTCACGCTTGCGCGCCTTGCGGTCGCGGTAAGCGTGCATGCCCGCATGGGCAACGGCCTGCTGGGCGGTCTTGTTGAGCCGGCTGTGGGCGCCCCGGTAGCCGGAGGCCAGATTGAGGATTTTCTTGCGGCGGTCTTTTGACGCCGGATTGTTTGTAGCTCTGGGCATGGTCAGTATCCTTGTTGTGCGGCTGCGCGGCCGCGCCGTTCAGGCGCCGCGATTCGCTCTCGGCGGTGTCGCGCGGCAGCCGGTTGCTGCGGGTTTCTCAGGAATAGGGGATCGAACGCTTGACGGCCGGCGCGTCGGCCGCCGAAACCAGCGTGCCCTGGCGCAGGTTGCGCTTTCGCTTGGGACTCTTCGACGCCATCAGGTGGCGCGCAAAGGGCTTGTTCCGCTTGATCTTGCCTGTTCCCGTCGTCTTGAAGCGCTTTGCAGCGCTGCGGCATGTCTTGATTTTTGGCATAATAAGTGTCTCCGTTACACTGTTGTCGCCCGGGAAAAACGTTCTCCCGCGCGCGTTTCTTCTCGCTTCACACGCCTGGCGGGGACAGCACCGCCACTGTGTCCGTGCCGCTGGTTCTCCGGCCCGCCCGTACAATGCGCATTCGCTCTCCGCGCCGTCGTCTTACTTGGTTAACTTCAGCACCAGGCTCACGTCGCGGGCTTGACCGGCTGAAGCACCAGGCTCATGTTGCGTCCTTCAAGCCGCGAAGTCTCCGGCTGATACTCACCCGTGATCAGGTCAGAGGTGTT
>CAIXUF010001395.1 GCA_903922535.1 Candidatus Hydrogenedentota bacterium | reverse complement strand
GTGCCGGAGGCGGCGAAGGAGCCGGAGGCGCAACAGCAGCCTGTCGCGTCCAAGAAGCCCCGCAAGAAGCGGTAAATCCGGAAGGAACGGCCGAAAACGGCGCATCGACGGGGAAGCCGTCCTATCCTCCCCCGGCGGGATATTGCAAACACTTTCCAAATCGTGCTTTTATAGTCCCCTGTCGATGCGTGCGGCGGTGGACGGGCAGTTCCTGCCGGATGCGTCATAATAGCAGGGCCGGGCATGAACGCCACGGGCCAGGGAGACTATATTCATGTCCACGGATATCGGAAGAGCACAAGAAAGCACAACCCGCCGCGATTTCATGCGGTACAGCAGCGCCGCCCTTGCGGCGGCGGCATTGGCCGGCACGGCCGCAACAAAGTCCGCGCGCGCCGCCGCGGCGAATGACAGCAAACTGCGCCTGGGCCTGATCGGCTGCGGCGGGCGCGGCACGGGCGCCATGCGCAACGCGCTGCTGGCCGACAAGAACACCATCCTGTACGCCATGGGCGACATGTTCCCCGACATGGTCGAGGACAGCCTTGCCAAACTCCAGAAATCCGAGGCGGCGGACCGCGTGGCCGTCGATGACAAGCGCAAGTTCACGGGCTTTGACGCGCACCAGAAAGTAATCGACTGCTGCGACATGGTCGTGCTGGCAACAACGCCGGCCTTCCGGCCCGCCCACCTGCGCGCCGCCGTCGAGGCGGGGAAATACATCTTCTGCGAAAAGCCCGTGGCCGTGGACGGGCCCGGCATCCGCCACGTCATCGAGTCCTGCGAAATCGCCAGAAAGAAGGACCTAGTCCTCGTGTCCGGGCTGTGCTACCGCTATGAGAACAAGAAGCGCGAGACGATCAAGCGCATCCACGACGGCGCGGTCGGCGACATCATCTCCATCGAGACCGTTTACAACACCAGCGGCCTGTGGCACAAGGGCCGCAAGGACAACTGGTCGGAGATGGAGTATGAGATCCGCAACTGGCTCTACTTTGACTGGCTCTCGGGCGACCACATCGTCGAGCAGCACATCCACAGTCTGGACAAGATGATGTGGGTGATGCAGGACACGCCGCCGCTCAAGGCCACGGCCAGCGGCGGGCGCACCGTGCGCACCGACCCCAAGTACGGCAACATCTTTGACCATTTCAACACCGTGTTCGAGTGGGAAAACGGCGTGCGCGGGTTCAGTTCGTGCCGCCAGTGGGAAAACGCCGTGACGGCGGTGTATGACAACGTGTACGGCACCAAGGGCCTGGCCAAGGTGCAGACGCATGAGATCGTCGGACGTGACGGGTCCAACTGGAAGTGGGAGTCGGCCGAAAAGGACGACATGTACCAAAACGAGTTGGACGCGCTTTTCGCCGCCGTGCGCAAGGGCGAGGTGATCAACAACGGCGACTACATGGTCAAGAGCAACCTGGCGGCGATCATGGCGCGCATGGCGGCGTACAGCGGCCAGACGGTCACCTGGGATCAGGCACTCAACTCCGAACTTAGCTACATGCCGGAGAAGCTTGAACTGGGCGATGTCGCCACGCGTCCGTCGCCGGTGCCCGGCGCGGCCAAGTACTTCTAACCGCAATTCCCCACACAGGAGAGTTCAGCATGAAGACAGGCAATATGGACCGCAGAGATTTCCTGAGGGTCACCGGGGCCGCAGCAGGCATGGCCGCCGTGGCGCCGATGTTCAGCGCGGCCGCCGAAGACACCCTCAAGGGCAAGGCAAAAACGGCCGTCGGTTATGACATGATACGGGTTGACGGGTCACCAATGGACAAGCTCAACCTTGTCAAGAGCCTGGGTATTGCGGGCGTGGAGCTCAGTGTCGGCTCCAAGGTGGACCACGACGAACTGCGCAAGGCCGCCGACGCCACCGGGATTCCGGTGCACGGCGTCGTGCATGGCTGGTCGCTCGACAAGATTCCGCAGAGCATCGACATCGCGAAGAAGGTTGGCGCAACCACCGTCCTGGTCGCGCCGCCGCAGGTGAAGGAAGACTATGCCTACGATGAATGCTACGCCAAGTCCCAGGCCGCATACCGCGAGGTGCTTCCCTACGCCGAAAAGCAGCAGGTTTACCTGCTGGTGGAGACTGTCTGGAACAACTTTCTCCTCAGCCCGATGGAGATGGCGCGCTACATCGACGAAATCAACAGCCCCTGGTTCCAGGGCTATTTCGACATCGGCAACATGGTGAAATACGGCTGGTCGGAACAGTGGATCCGGATTCTGGGCAAGCGCATCATGAAAGTCCATTTGAAGGACTACAGCCGCAAGATAGCGGAAACCCAAGGCCCCTGGAAGGGCTTCGAATGCGAGATCGGCGAAGGCAGCAACGACTGGGCCGCTGTGCGCAAGGCACTCCTCGACACGGGCTTCCAGGGCTGGGCCACGGCAGAGGTGGGCGGCGGCGACAAGGCCCGCCTCGTTCAGCTTGCCGGGGAAATGAACAAAGTCCTGGCACTCGATTAGTGGCTCATCGCTGGGTGTTCAATCTGCCTTCTCTCCCGTCCCGCAGGCGGCGACGGGAAGGTTGCTGTGTGGAGATTTCGGCACTGGGATTGAAGTGACGCTGTTGGCGACGGATAACTATGCCCCCACGTTTGGCCATGGAAACCCGTGCGAGCAACCGCCATTTCCCTGATTCCCCTTCCGTGCCTCTGAACCGGTATGGTGTCTCCCTGCGCTTGCGCGGATGCCCCTGGCAGTGATTGAACGTCAACGGGGAACGTCAATATGGCACAAGTAAGACCCGTAAAGAAGAAGAAGCCCTCAGTCAAGGACGTTGCGGCGCCCCCTGAAGTTTCCAAACCGCGCGTGCAGGAACCGCGTGCGCAGAGACTCATGTTGGCGGGCGTTTGTGCGGTGATCATTCTCCTATGTGCCGCCATTTACGGCCAGACGCTCTCGTTCAAGTTCACCAACTACGATGACAACCTGTTCGTCACAGAAAACCAGTACGTGCAGGCGGGACTCAGTCTGAAAACCATCGGCTGGGCTTTTGTCACGGAGAAGGCGTTCTATTATCTGCCCCTGACCTGGATATCGCTCATGTTCGATCACGAACTGTACGGCATGCATCCCGGGGGGTACCACGTCACCAATCTCCTTCTGCACACAGCGTCTGCTGTTCTGTTGTTCCTGGCATTGAGACTGCTGACCGGGGCGCTCTGGCGAAGCCTGGCTGTGGCGGCACTCTTTGCGGTGCATCCGCTCAACGTGGAGTCAGTGGCCTGGGTTGCCGAACGCAAGGGGGTCCTCAGCACCTTCTTTTGGATGCTGGCACTCGGCGCCTACGGCCTGTATGTCCGCAAAGGCGGCACGGCGCGGTATGCCCTCATCGCGGCAGCCTTCATCGGGGGGGCGATGTCGAAACCGGTGGTGGTTACGCTGCCTTTCGCACTGCTCCTGCTGGACTGCTGGCCGCTGGACCGGGTTAACTTCACCGGCCCCTTGGACCTTATGGCCAGAAAGACGGCCCGCCTGACCGCGGAGAAGATTCCCCTGTTTCTGATAGCCGCGCTTTCCTGCCTGAGCACCTATGTGATGCAGGCGCGCGGCCACAATATTGTTGCCACCGAAAGCGTCTCTCTGGCAACGCGGTGCGCCAACGTCATGGTCGCCTATGTGACCTATTTGGTGCAGGCCCTGTGGCCCTCGGGGCTTGCGGCATTCTACCCGTTCCCGGATGCCCGCCCGGCATGGCAGGTGGCCGGAGCCGCCGTGACATTGGCCGCAATATCCCTGTTTTGCCTGAGTCAGGCCCGGCGGCGGCCCTATCTGATTGTTGGGTGGCTCTGGTATCTGGGAACCCTGGCACCCGTTGTTGGCCTGGTGCAGATTGGCAGCTTCTCCCATGCCGACCGCTACACCTACCTCCCCTTGGTCGGGGTGTTCATCATGGCCGCCTGGGGACTGGCTGATTTGGCCGCGGCGTGGCATGTGCCAAAACAGGCCGTGGCGGCCGTTGCATGCACTGTGACCGTCGCGTTGGCGATCTGCGCGGGTGTGCAAGCCAGCCATTGGCACGACAGCAAGGCACTGTTCAGCCATGCGATAGCCGTTGGGCAGGAGAGCGGCACAGCCTACACCAATCTTGCGCAGGTCGCCATCGACCAGAAGAAGTATGCTGAGGCAAAGGATCTGCTGGAAAAGGCGCTGGCCGTGGACCCGAATTTTGTTGACGCTCTCAGCAATCTTGGCGTGATCCTCATAAAGCAGGAACATCCTGAAGAGGCGAAGGTCTTCCTGACCAAGGCTTTGGGATTGCGGCCATATCATCTCGATGTGCTCAACAACCTGGGCAGCGTCTCCATGATGCAGAAACGGTATGATGAGGCGGAGACCTATCTGACGAAGGCGTTGGACCTCCAGCCGGATGCTTTCGGCGCACTCAACAACCTTGGCAATGTCTTTACGGCGCAAAAACGGTATGACAAGGCCAAGGCCTGTCTGACAAAGTCGTTGGACATAGCGCCGGGAAATGTCGACGCCATCGCCAATTTGGGCAAACTCGCCATGGCTCAAGAAGACTATGATGAGGCCAGGGCTCGTCTGACAAAGGCGTTGGACTTGAAGCCGGATCATATTCTTGCCCTTGTCAACCTGGGAGTCCTTGCCATAAAACAAGGGCGCTATGACGAAGCCAAGACGTGCCTGACGAAGGCCTTGGACCTGGAGCCGGACAATATCGACGCCCTCTACAATCTCGCTCAGATCTCCATCGCCCAGGGACGCAATGATGAGGCAAAAGCCGGCTTGACGAGGCTGGTGGGGCTAAGCCCAAGTCATGTCAACGCACTCGCCCAACTGGGTGGGATCTCAATCTTCAACGGACAATATGATGAGGCCAAAGATTATTTGAAGAAAGCACTGGCCTTGGACCCACAGTGTGTCGTTGCGCTAAACAACCTTGCCGTGTGTCTCATAAACCAGGGACAGTATGGGGAATCCCAAAGTCATCTCCGGAAAGCCCTTGAAATAGACCCCAACAATGTCTTTGCCATGAAAACTCTGGGGACAACCCTCACCAAAATGGGGCAAAAAGAAGAGGCCGATCATTATTTCATGAAGGCGGCGGAACTGGAACAGGCTCACGGGGCCAAGAAAGAATGAGTGCCCGAAACCGCATGACGGCCCGTCACGGCCATCACATCCCTTCAGCCGTGTCCCCGTCCGGTAATTACCCGCTCCTGATGCGCGGAAACGAGGCGGCTGCGCTCACGCGGTAACGCGGGCGGACGCCTCCGGCAGCTTCTCACGCCATTCTTTCCAACGCGCCCGCAGGCGGTCAAGCTGGTCTGCGTGCGCCGGGTCACTTGCCAGATTGTATTCCTCCTGCGGGTCATTGCGCAGATCGTAGAGTTCCTCGACCAGCGGCTTCCGGTCAATCCAGCGGATATAGGTCCAATGCTCGTCCCGTATGCCCTCGCTGCGCGGAATCAGCGGGTGCTTGAACAGGTGCTCGAAATACCAATCCGTGCGCCATGCCGGGCTTTCACCGCGCAGCCACGGCAACAGACTCTTTCCCTGTGTCTCGTCCGGCATGTCCAGCCCGGCGCGATCAAACATCGTCGGCGCAAGATCAATGTTGAGCGCCATCG
>CAIXUF010001394.1 GCA_903922535.1 Candidatus Hydrogenedentota bacterium | reverse complement strand
TGAAGAAACTGGTTATTCTGGCCGTGGCGATTGCGCTGGTCGGTGTCTGTGGCACCGCCCAGGCCGCAAAGAGTTGGAGCGACATGTCTTGGTGGGGCAACACGGGCGCAAAGCCGCTTCCCGTTGCCGATTCCAAGGGTCGCGCGGGTTACTGGTGGTGGCCGACGGACGGTGTGGGCGGTGAAGTCGCCAAGGCCGCCTGCGGCACCGACAGTGACAACAATCTGTGGGGCAACCGGGGCATTGTGTTCCATGCCTGGGTGAAGCCCGAGCCGCCGAAGAAGCAAGTGCCGCCGCCCAAGGCTGAAGCGCCGAAGGTGACCCGCACCGCGATCGTGCTCAACAACGTCCTGTTTGATTTCGACAAGGCCGTCCTGAAGCCGGAAGGCAAGGTTGAAGTGGACAAGCTTGTCGCCGAGATGAAGAAGTTCGACAAGGACACGGTCACGATTGAAGGGCACACGTGCAACATCGGCAGCGCGCAGTACAACATGGGCCTTGGCCAGCGCCGCGCCGACAGCGTCAAGAAGTACATGGTTGAGAGCGGGATTGCCGAGAGCCGCATCAAGACGGCGTCCTTCGGTCTGACCCGTCCGGCCGTTCCGAACGATACGAACGCGAATCGCAAACTTAACCGCCGCGCCGAGTTCAAAATTGCCATCGTCAACTAATTGACGAACGGTGGTTTTGTCCCTCTGCTCTGACCGTCGAATAAACAGATAAACGTCCCCGGCACCGTCTGCAAGGCGGTGCCGGGGATGTGTCTTTTGCCGTGGGGAATGCCTGATGGATGAGACAGCGGAGCAGGTTCCTTCCAGTCCCTGGGACGCCCGGCTCGACAGGTTTCTGGAGTCGGTGGTCTTCGAGGACGGCCTGTCAGAGAAGACCGTCTCGGCCTATGCCGCCGATCTGCGCGTCTGGACCGCCCAGCTTGACGAGAACGGCATTGAGGCGCCTGCCGAGGTGATGCGCGAGGATGTGCTGGACCATCTTATGCTGCTTCGGGAGCGGGGGCTCGGCGCGCGCTCCATCACCCGGCACCTCAGCGCACTGCGCCGCTTCCACCGTTTTCTGGTGGATGACGGCATCGCGCAGAGCGATCCGGTGGAGACTTTCGACTCGCCGCGTCTGTTGCGGGCGCTTCCCCACTGGCTCGCCGGTGAGGAGGTGGACAGGCTGCTCGCCGCGCCGGACCTTGCGGAGCCTTCCGGTGTGCGCGACGCGGCCATTCTGGAGCTGTTCTATTCGTGCGGGCTGCGCATATCCGAACTCGCCGGGCTGCCCGTGCGCGACGTGTCCGTCGAGGAGTCGCAGTTGCGCGTGCGCGGCAAGGGCGCCAAAACGCGCATCGTGCCCATCGGCCGCGGGGCCATCGCCAAGACGCTTGCCTGGCTGGAGGTCCGGCGTGAGTGGAAGCCCCGCGACACAACGCTGTTCGTGACCGAGCGGCGCGGGCGGCGCATGAACCGCACCACGGTCTGGCACGTGGTGAAACGCTGGGCGCTGGCGGCGAACATCGCGCAGAACGTCACCCCGCACATGCTGCGCCATTCCTTCGCGACCCACCTGCTCGACCACGGCGCGGACCTGCGCACCGTGCAGGAACTGCTGGGCCACGCCGACATCGGCACCACCCAGATTTACACCCACGTCAGCGTTGAGCGCCTGACCAAGGCGCACAAGGAATTTCATCCGCGCGCGTAGGACGCCGGAGCCGACAAGAATACTCCCGCCTTCGCGGGGGTGACGGGTGCCCCCAGTGGCGGAGTTCCACCGGAGCACATGCAACCTTTTCCCCGCAATCCCGGTCAAAAGACAGCCATTCATGGCTTATGTCACATGTGCCCACAAGAAGGAGAGAGGTCCCATGAATTACCAAAGAGTTGCCGTGCGTTTTCTGTTGTTTGCCCTGCTCGGACTTCTGATTGAAGTCTTTTTCACTGCATCAGGCCAGCTACGGCATGGCAACTGGAACATTGTCGGCCACACCTCGCCCTGGATGATGTTCGACTACGGCATTCTGGGTCTCGTCGTCGGCCCCATTGCCAACGCGCTGAAGGCGCGGCGCGTGCCGTTGGCGCTGCGCGCGGTGGTGTACATGCTGGGCATTTTTCTCGTGGAATACGTGTCCGGTATCATCTTCACCCACTTCGGTCTGCATATCTGGGACTACAGCGACATGAAGTGGAACCTGCAAGGGCAGATCACGGCCATGTTCATCCCCTGCTGGTATGGCTTGGGCCTGTTCGTGGAGTACCTGAACCGTCGCGTGGACGCCTGTGCCGTCGTGCTGGCCCGGGGAATCAGCGCGGAGGACCTGGAGAAGATGGCCCCTTAACTGGAAGCGCCGACATTCCTGCCGGCCTGTTCAGAATACGCGCGGCGGGGATGGTGTGTTCCGTGCCGCTTGGTGGCACTTCATGCACCCTGCAAATTACACCTCGTTTTCCAGAATCTGGTCCAACGTCTGGCGGTGGCGGATGAGCTGCGGGGTGCCGTCTGCCAGCAGAAGCACTTCCGCGCATTCGGGAAAACTGTTGTAATTCTTGGTGGACATGGACGAGCAATAAGCACCGCAGGCTTCCATGACCAGGGCATCGCCCGGTTCCGGTCGCACAAGACGCCTTGGTCCCAAACCTTCCGGGTTGTCCGGTTCGGGCGTGAAGATGTCGCCGCTCTCGCAGCAGTGGCCCACGACGAGGTAGTCGCCCTCGCCGCGCGTCATGCCCGCCTCCTTGGGCACCACCACAATCGGGTGTTGCGCGCCGTACAGGCTGGGCCGTGTGTTTTCGGTCATGCCGCCGTCGATCTTGATGAAGGTGTTGCCGGCCGCGCCCGTGTCCACCACGTCGATAATCGTGCAGAGCAGCGCGCCGGCGTTGGCGACCAGATAGGTGCCCGGTTCCACCTCCAGATGCAGTTTGCGGCCGTGCTCGCGGGAAAACGTCTCAAACTGCGCCGCCATGCGCCCGCCGATGTCCCGGAGATTGGCCTCCTTCTCGGTGGACATGCGCGCGATCTTGTATCCGCCGCCGAGGCTGAGCCGGGTGACTTCGGGCATGCGCGCCGCGATGGCCAGCGACAGCCCCGCGCAGTGCACCCACATCTCCGGATCGGAGCCCGAGCCGATGTGGGTGTGCATGCCGGTGATGCGCATGCCGTGCCTTGCCGCCGTCTCCAGCGCCTCGCCCAGGTGCTCGTGCCAGATGCCGAAGCTCGCCGACGGCCCGCCGACGTTGGTCCGGTTGCTGTGGCCCGAGCCGAGTCCGGGATTGACGCGCACCGACACTTCTGTGCCGGGGAAAAGGTGTCCATAGACGTCCAATTGGCGCAGAGAGCATGCGTTGAACGCGCAGCCCTGGCGCACGAGGCCCTCAAGGTCCTTGGGCAGTTCCTGGGCGGTGATCTGTATGTGTTCCGCCGGAATGCCCGCGCGCAGCGCGCGCTCCGCCTCGTAGCCGCTGGAGGCGTCTATGCGCAGTCCCAGCCGGTGAAAGAGCCGCACCACGGCGGCGTTCGGCAACGACTTCATGGCAAAGCGCGCGGTCATGCCGAAGGCGTTCGGAAACGCCAGCACCTCGCGCGCGCGCCGTTCGAGCGTGCGCGCGTCATACACAAACACAGGCGTGCCGAATTTGGCCTGAATGCGCCGCGCCTGATCTTCCGTGAGGTTTCCAAGGCCGCCGGCCTCGGCCTGTTGCTCGATCCGCTGCTCGGCGAAGCCTACATCGTCACTGCCTATAACTATAAGACCAAGAAAACCGAGCCTCAGTTGCGCGTCGGCTACAAGGGCATGAACAAGCTTGCTCGTCAGACTGGCAATGTCGCGGGTATCTACGCTCATGAGGTCCATGCGCTGGACGATATCGAATGCGATCTCGGGTTTCCGAAGGTGTTTCACCACAAGCCAAAACTGTTCGTCGATCGTGGCCCGATTGTCGGCTATGTCGCTTTGGTTGCCTACAAGGATGCGACTTTCGATTTCGAGCCGATGTCGCTTGAGCAATGCTTGGGGATCAGGGATCGATCAGACGGCTGGAAGGCGTACAGGGCTGAGAAAATCAAATCCACGCCATGGGCCTCGGACGAAAGCGAGATGTGCAAAAAGACGGTTCTGCGGCGCCTCATGAAGCGTCAGGATCAATCGCCAGAGCTCGTCCGCGCGTTCCAAATCGAGGATGAGGCTGAACATGTCGTTGCGCACGATATAACGCCGGAAGTGCCACGGTTGCGCGTTCCAAGCCCGTCCGAGGTCGAGGAAAAGTACCAGCCCGGCGATGTCGTAAAGACCGAGGGCGAGGTACTGCCGCCGAAAGCCGATCCGATCTCCAGCGGGCCAGAGAAAAGGCCTATCTCGAAAAACGGCGTGCCGGATATCGCAGGGGATTACGAAGGCTTCTTCATGAAATGCCTCGATATCATCACGCACGCGAGCGATCCGGGAGAACTCGAAACATTCTGGAATCAGGAGATCGAACCGCAAGGAAAGACTTTGATGCCGCCTGACTACACCGAACTCGCCGAGGCTTATGGCCGACAGCAAACCAAACTCAACGGGGACGGCGAGTGATCAGCCGCGATGACGTCAGGACCATGTACGTCGTGGGGATGCTCGCGGCCTGTTCCGTCATCGGCGGCGGGATCGGGATGTTGCTGGCAAAGGTGATTCATGGCGTCCACTGATCCGTATATCATCGGAACTACTGATCGCTGCCAGAAGTGCGGGTGGTTCTTTCGCTATCCGATCTGCCAGCATCGTGTGCTTTGCAGGGCTTGCGAGAGCAAATCATGAGCAAGAAACAACTGATCGACATAGCCGGCGAACTTCGTGGCGAAACCGACAAAGCCTATCGAATTTACGACGGCAAAACGACTGAATGGGTGCCGAAGTCGCAAGTCGAACAAAACCCGGACGGCACCTTCACAATGCCAGAATGGCTGGCGCAGGATAAGGGATTCATCTGATGGCACTTCACGAATCGACGTTCGAATATCTCAAGCCGACCGAAGATCAAATTACCACAATGGCCAAGCTACGACAAGCCGCTGCTAGCTATGCCAAGGCGCTCGACGAATTACTTCCCGACGGTCCTGATAAGACTTTTGTGATGCGCGCTCACCGCAGCAATGCCATGTGGGTCAACGTCGCCGTCACTCGCCAACCGGACGGCACGCCGCGCCAATAATGGTTGAAATCATCTTCACCAAACGAATTGCGAAAGCCGGCGAGATGGGCCTGTTCGTCGATACGCCGGTTTTCGAGGACGACTTCGCCAGCCTCAAGATTGGTGCTGAGGTCAAGGCCGAATGCACCGTACCAGCAAATCTCCGCTATCTGAAATATTTCTGGGCGTTAGCCACCAAGGTCGCCGATAACTGTGACTGGCTGCTCGACAAGCGCGACGCCGCCGATAGAATCCTGCTAGAAGCCCGTCACTTCAAAACCGTGTTCGATCCGCTGCGCAACCGGGCTGAGGTCAAGCCGAAGTCCGTCGCGGGTCTGAGCGGGGACACATGGATCAGATTGCTGCGCCGCTGTACCCATGTCGTCATCGTCAAGTTTCTGGAAGGCATGGCGGAGAACGATTTGAAGGCCGAAATTTCGACCATGATCGGCATGGATGTTTTTGCACCGCAACCCAAAAGGAGATCACCTTGAAGAAACTCGCTCTACTCGCCATCCTGTTTTCGACCGCAGCCTATGCCGATGATCCGCCGACTCCGGCCCCAACTCCGACGCCAGCGGCCCCATCGGCGCCCGCTCCGCATCCTGCGCCGCCGCCAGTTCAGCCGACCTCATGGAACGTCGATGGTCTCGACCAGCAGGATCTGGCCACGATCAATCAGTGCATCGGGGAATTGAAATATAAAGACGCCGCCCCGTTCGTGGCTAAGTTCAATGCGAAGCTGAAACCGATCAAGTAAACGGAAAACGGCCCGCCGGGGGGTCAATGGCGGGCCGTCTCAGAGGATGCAACTTGGCAGGTCGCAGAATCACCCTACTAAGGACCGCTGGCGCCAGCAAGGTATTTGTAGATCGCGTGGCTGTAATAGCCCGCGATGGTTCCAAGCGCCAGGATCACCGCCCAGATCGCCTTGCCCATCCCGGCCGCACCCGCGCGATAGGAGGTCGAATGGTTGAACGCCTTGACGGCTGGCATGACGTTCTGGTCGATCTCGACTTTCAGATCCTCAAGTTCGCTTTTGAGAAAGTTGAGCGTCGCCCCAAAATTGGCGACTTGGATGGATACACCCTCGAATCGCTCGTACAGCGCCTTGTGCCCCGCCGTGGCGGCCTCATCCTGTCGGCGCCACTGCTCCGTCATGTTTTTGACAGTGGCATCCATGGCCCGCACGGTGCCTTGGAGATCACCGAGCGCCTGAGAGAATTTTTCCACCGCCGTGGTCATTTCCATTCCAAGAGGGATGCCCGGATTGCTCCGGGCACCGATTTTCAGAAGTGCTTTTGTACCATGATGCGAAACACGTTTTCGTCCGCCTGCCCCGCGACCGACGGCGCGTTGTAATACTGGAACGCGGTGGTCCAGCCGGCCGCGATCACACTGTCGATCTCCAGACCGGCACAACCCTTGTAGATGGCGTGGCTGAGGCAGCCGCCGGCAATGACGGCGGGAGTGGAGTTTGCGATGATGTTGGCCGGAACTAGACCGATGAACGGATTTTGCGAGGCGGAGGGCGCGGCGGCAGACGCAGTGGTGCTGGTGGTGGCCGACGTAAAAAAATTGTAGCCCAGCTTTACGAACTGAGTTGAGACCAACGTTCCGGTATTGCCGCCGGTTCCCGGCTGGTAGCCGATATTTCCCTCGATGCCGGCCAGCCAAGATCCTTTCCAAAGCTGGTAACCGAGGCCGAGGTCGAGGCCGACCTGAGACGTGCTGCTGCCCGTTAGCGCGCCGCCGAGATTGGCGTTGTTCTCGAGCGCAAAATCCCAATAGGCCCCGCTGCAATTGCCGGCGG
>CAIXUF010001393.1 GCA_903922535.1 Candidatus Hydrogenedentota bacterium | reverse complement strand
TTTGATCGTGTTCACGTCCACCTTTTGCGTATCGGGCACATAGGTCTTGAACGTGGTGGAGCGGTCCTGTGCGTCCGTGCTCACCAGCACTTTGCCGTCTGTTCCGAGTGCCGTCGCGTCTGTGATCGCCCCGGTGTCCACCACGCCCGGCGTCCAGTAGTTCCCCGCCGTATCGGCAATGCGAATGCTCGCGATGCCCGCAACGTCTGTTTTGCTCTGGGCGTAATTGACCGTCAGCACATACTCGCCGTTGCCCACTTCGCCGATGCCGCACTTCCCGGTTGTCGGTGCGGTTGGCACTGCCACAGTCCCCGCCATCGCTTCCAGATTTGCCCCGCTGTAGCTCACCTGCGAACGGTCGGTTGCTGTGAGCACCGCGGTCAATCCAGCACTGGCCGAAGTCACGCCAGTAACATCAGCCCCAGCACTGCTGTAGCAATGCACCCGGAAGTACACGACGGCCGATGCTGGCTGGATATATCTTCGCATAGTTTAATCCGTGCCCATCATTTTGCGGAGGAAGCCCGGAGCAATGGCGGTTATTTCGGTAATGCGGATATAGCCAGCGCCGCTATTGCCTCCAGCGCGATTTGCAGCGCCGGTATTTAGTGCGCCGCCGCCAGCACCGCCGCCATACGGCGCCGCATTACTTCCACCAGATGCGGTTGTTCTCGTTCCACCCGACGACGAACTCGTTGCAAATGGGGTGACTGGAACATTTGCCGCAGAGGCCGACACGGAACCGGGGTTTCCCGCCGCCGTGCTTCCCGCTGGACTGCCGCCACTGGCTCCGTGCGTAGCATCTCCCGTACCACCAGAACCACCGGCCCGCGCGGTATCTCCGATGCAACCAGTGGTTGACCCGACGCCACCAGCACCATTGTCCTTTACGCCGCCTGCGCCGCCTTTGGCAGTTAGTACGGTCGATCCAATAGTAAGCGTGGTGTCATTCCCTGTGGGTCCGTCCGCTCCCGAAACTCCATTCCGAACCGCTCCGACCACATAGCTATATGTGGTTGACGGGGAACACGCGATCACCCCACAGACATAGCATCCGCCAGCGCCGCCTCCGCCGCCAGAGTTGGCAGCAGTCACGCCGCCGCCAGCGCCGCCACCGCCCCACAACTCATAGGCAAGATAAGTGGTGCCTGCGCCCGTGGTGAATGAGCCAGAGGTTGTAAACTCAAGGACTGCCATGTTACCCCAGCGTGATCGTCACGGTTGTCGGCACATTCCCGGTCATCGCGTCAATCTCGTTGATCTTCGCGTTGAACGCGGTTTGCAGTTTGATCCGCAGGGCTTCACGGGCTTCCGCCAACCGGGCCGCGTCGAGGTCTGCCTGCGTCACAGTTTCGCCCATGGGCAAGGTGGACACGGCGTCGATATTCCGCAGATCATCGGCCTGCTCTTGTGTCAGCAGACCAATCTGCACTGCCCCGCCCAGCAACATTTGTACGGTGGGCAGGCTCATGTCCAGGTTGTCGAAGCGGGGGTCGCGGTACACATCCATGAACGCCACGGCGACGGGATTGGCCGGGTCTTGGAATGCGGACCATAAGCCAAGCTCGACAAGCCGCAGCTTGATCTTCCACAGCGGGACTATGGCTGCCCGCTGAACCGTCGGCGCGTTCGCCCATGCGAGGAAGGCCGCGTCATCCGCGTAGTTAGCCCGCGACTGAATGATCTGTTCGTAGTTCATGGTTCCCTCGTTTCGCCGGTCCACGAATCCTCTTTAGTTCGGTCCACCGCTGGCGGAACGTCCGCCCCAACGTCACATCGCTTCCCATCCCTAGGACACGGCAGTCGGGCTATCTGCGCATGCAGCATATCCTGCCCATCGCGCAGGTCTAACAGGTGCCGCTCGATAGTGGCCATGCGCGCCTCGCCCTTCGCAAAGCTCTGTTTGAAGCTGTAGATCAACACTCCCAGCGTGCTCGCGGCCGCGCCGGTGGCCAACAGCGAACCAACGAATAGGCCCAGAGATATGCCGGTTTCGTTGTTGATCGTGGTGCCAGTGCCTGTTGATTGTGCCAGTGACGCGCCGAACAGTCCGGCGACGATGGGGATGGCTCCGAGTTTCACAGCGGTAACAATCATTTTGCCCTCGATTGTGATTCTGCCACACGCATCAGGTGCATGTTCCACTCCATCAGCCAGCATTCGTACCACGATATGGTCATGGTTTGGCTCCTGGTGCGTAGGTCAGGGGAGTTGTGGTGTCCTGTGCCGGCGG
>CAIXUF010001392.1 GCA_903922535.1 Candidatus Hydrogenedentota bacterium | reverse complement strand
CCCGCGGCGGCGCTGCACAAGCCGGGCGACGTGAATGTGACCTTCCTGCACGCGCAGTCCGACGCGCCGCTGAACCTGCCGCACGTGGCCTTCACGCCGCAACCGCTTCGCCTGGGCGAGCCGGTGGCGATCGTGGGGCTTGCCGGCGAGACCATGGACTTTGAGCCGGCCGTGTTCACGGACCGGATTGCCACCGTGCTCACCCAGCCGCGCACCACCTACGGCCTTGCGAACAATCTGCGCTTCGGCTGCGTCACGGCGCCGGTGCTGAACACGCGCGGCAATGTGGTGGGCGTCACCGGCATCGACCTCAGCCGCGCCGAGGGCGGCGAACTGTACACGCGCAGCGGCTATCCGCTCGTATACCAGGCGGATATCTTCCAAAAGTACATCGACAACCCGCCAGAACGCGAGGAGACGAAGAAGGCCGAGGACACCGCCTGGCTGGGCGTGTTCACGCAGCCGCTCAAGGACGAATACGCCGAATACTGGGGGCTGGAAAAGACCGGTGGGCTGGTCGTCAGCACGGTGGTGCCCGATTCGCCGGCCGCCAAGGCGGGCATGCTGGCGGGCGACGTGATCAAGGTCTTTGACGGCAAGCCGCAAAAGTCCACACAGGACCGCGACGTGCTGGCGTTCACCAAGCTGGTGCGCGACACGGGCACCGGCAAGACGGTGGCGCTGGACCTGCTGCGCGGCGGAAAACCGCTGACCGTGCAGGTGACGCTGGCAACCCTCCCCCGCAGCGCGCAGGAGGCGGCCGAGTTTGAGGACGCTGTGCTGGGCCTGTCCGTGCGCGAGATCACGCGGGACGTGCGCATCGCGCTGAACATCGCGGAGGACGTGCACGGTGTCATCGTCCGCAAGGTCAAGCCGGGCGGCGCGGCGCAAATCGGCAAGATACGCCCGGGCGTGATCATTCTGGCGCTGGGCGACTATCCCGTAACCAGCATCGCCGACTTCCAGCAGGCCATGGACAAATTGCGCGTGGCAAAACCCGCGGAGCTGGCCGTCTTTGCGCGGGTGGGCCCGCAGACGGGGTTCTTCCGGCTAAAACCCAAGTGGTAGGACGGCCATGAGGGGAAGACTACACCGAACGGGAACGGTTTTGGCGTTCACCGCACTGCTGGCGGCGGCCCTCACGGGCTGCCGCCGGGAAGCGGGCCCGGAGATGCTGCAGCAGGCGTGGCAACATGTGGGCGCGCGGCGCTTTGATGAGGCACTGCCGCTGATAAAGGACTATCTGGGGGGCCATCCCGGGGATGCGGCCGGGCACTATATGCTGGGCAACTGTTATTTGCACCGGCCGGAGGTGAACACCACGCTGGCCCGGGGCGAGTTCGAGACGGCGCTGCACTGCTTCGGGAAAAACGGGGGCCTGGGCGTGCTGGCGCCGCAGATGACCGCCGAACTGTTTCAGTCGGCGCTCCACCGAGAAATAGCGCTGACCCTCATGAGGGCCCTTTATGAGGGAAGCAACCAGGGGATGCCCGGGCAAACGATGCAGCCGGTGCTGATGCTGGCGCTCCAGCACGTTCGGGAGGGGCTGCGCCTTGACCCGTCATCGGGTTTTCTGCGGGACATGGAACAATCCCTTGAGGCGCTGCGCCAGGACTGCCCCTCCCCCACGCCGTTCCCACTGCCCTCAGGCAACCCGGAAAACATAACGATCTAACCCATACATCCCCCTTAACCCACGCACATCACCCGGGCGGTGGTTACACAGACGGCTTCGCTTAGCCCGCAATGACAGGGTACACTGGTGTGTGGCGGACAAAAAGAGACTCCCTCCTTCGCGGTGGGAGCGGGCACGCCCCCAGTGCCGGAGAAATAACGTTCTGTCGGCGAATGTTGTCCAGTCAGTGTCTGGATGTCTCAACGGCGGGAGTTGTGAGCGCATGAACGCTGCGGAACTGTTTGTGAAGTGCCTGGAACAGGAAGGGGTGAAGTACATCTTCGGCCTTCCCGGTGAGGAAAACGCACATTTCATGATGGCCCTGGAGAAATCGACCATCCAGTTCATCATGACCCGGCACGAGCAGGCGGCGGCGTTCATGGCGGAAACCTACGGCAAGCTGACCGGCGAGTCCGGGGTGTGCCTTTCCACGCTCGGCCCCGGCGCAACCAACCTGGTAACGGGCGTGGCGAGCGCGAACAGCGACCGCGCGCCGATGATCGTGATCACCGGACAGGCCGACTCGCAGCGCCAGCACAAGGAAAGCCACCAGCTCATCGACATCGTGTCGCTGTTCCGGCCCATCACCAAGTGGGCGACGCCCATCATCCACCCGGACAACATTCCCGAGGTGGTGCGGCGCGCGTTCAAAACAGCGGAGCGGGAGAAGCCCGGCGCATGCCACATTGAGATATCCGACGACATCGCGTCACTGCCGGCCACGCGCAACCCCATCAAGGTAAACTATCTGCGCCGCTCCGTCTCGGACGACAAAATCGTGAACATGGCCATGGCAACCATACGCGCAGGGAAGAACCCCGTGATCCTTGCGGGCAACGGCGCGATACGCACCCGGGCAAGCAAGCAACTGCGCATCTTCACCGCGATGACTGGCATACCGGTCATCAGCACCTACATGGGCAAGGGCTGCGTCTCGCGCCATGCCCCCGAGTGCCTCTTCACCATCGGCCTCCAGCCCAGGACCCTGGCGAACGCCGTCTTCGACGCGGCGGACGTGGTTATAACCATCGGCTACGACCTCGTGGAATACCCGCCGCGCTCCTGGAACAAGTGGAACGACAAGAAAATTGTGCATATCGACTTCCTGCCCGCCGTGGTGGACCACAACTACCAGTTGGAGGTGGAGGTGGTGGGCGATCTTGCCCACACGCTGTGGATGATGAACGAACGGTTCCGGCTAAACCCGCAGCATTGGGAATCGCCCTTCAACAGGGCGACCCGGGAGAAAATGCTCAATGTGCTGTCCGAGTTCAAGGATGACGACACGGAGGGCCTGACGCGGCCGCAAAAAGCCATCTGGGACGTGCGCAACGCGCTGGGGCCGAACGACATTCTGCTCAGCGATGTGGGCACGCACAAGATGTGGGTGGCCCAGTTCTACCACTGCGACGAGCCGAACACCTGCCTGATCCCGAACGGGTTCTGCTCGATGGGCGGGTCGCTTCCCGGCGCGATAGCGGCAAAACTGGTGTGTCCGGAACGCCGCGTGATGGCGCTGTGCGGCGACGGCGGATTCCTGATGAACGTCCAGGAGATCGAAACGGCCGTGCGCCACAAGACAAACATCGTGGTAATGGTGTGGGTGGACAACGCGTACAACCTAATCTCGTGGAAGCAGGACAACGACTTTGGGCACCACACACAACTTTCGTTTGGCAACCCCGATTTTGTGAAGCTGGCCGACAGTTTCGGCTGCAAGGGGATTCTGGTGCAACGGTCGCGGGATCTTGCGCCCGCGATTGAGGAGGCCTTTGCGGCGGATCGGCCGGCGATCATCGCCGTGCCGATAGACTACCGTGAAAACGACCGTCTGGCGGAAAAACTGCGCATCGTGGTCTGACCCAACACACGGGAGAGCAATGTCATGCTGAAGGAACGCTATCCGTACTATCTGGCGAACAGGCCCGTGCAGGCCAACACCGACCTGGAGGTCATCGACAAATACACGGGCGAAGTGGCCACGCGCGTGGCGATGGCCGATGCCGCGGCGATTGACGCAGCCATTGGCGCGGCGGTGAAGGCCGCCGAGCCCATGGCGAAGATGGCCGGCTACGAGCGGCAGGCCGTGCTGGAGCACTGCGTGGCGCGCTTCAGGGAGCGCGCCGAGGAACTGGCCTACTCGCTGTGCGTCGAAGGCGGCAAACCGATCCGCGACAGCCGCGGCGAGGTGGCCCGGCTCATCGACACCTTCAAGGTGGCCGCCGAATGCGCGGTCAACATCGGCGGCGAGGTCGTCCCCATGGACCGCAGCGCGCGGTCGCGGGGTTACAGCGGCATGTGGAAGCGCGTGCCCATCGGTCCCTGCTCGTTCATTTCGCCGTTCAACTTCCCGCTCAACCTTGCGGCGCACAAGGTGGCCCCGGCGCTGGCGGTGGGCTGCCCCTTTGTGCTCAAACCCGCGAGCCTGACCCCCCTCGGCGCGCTCATTATCGGCGAGGTGCTGGCCGAAACCACGCTGCCCGAGGGCGCGTTCTCGATTCTGCCGTGCCGCCGCGACGGCGCGGACCTGTTCACGGTGGACGAGCGGCTCAAGCTGCTCAGCTTCACCGGGTCACCCGAGGTGGGCTGGGACCTGAAGGCGCGCGCGGGCAAGAAGAAGGTCGTGCTGGAACTGGGCGGCAACGCCGCCGTGATCCTCGACGAGACCTGGAACAACCTGGACGATGCGGTGGAACGGTGCGTTATCGGCGCCTTCTACCAGTCGGGACAGAGTTGCATCAGCGTTCAGCGCATTCTGGTGCATGAAAGCCTGTATGATGCCTTCCGCGACAAGTTCGTCGCGGCCGTGGCCAGACTGAAGGCGGGCGACCCCAGGGGCGAATGCACCTTCATCGGCCCGGTCATATCCGAAGCCGAGGCGTCACGCATGGAAAAGTGGCTCAAGTCCGCCGTGGCCGCGGGCGCGCGGGTGCTGTGCGGCGGCAGGCGCGACGGGCGCATGGTGGAGGCGACGGTGCTGGAGAACGTGCCGAAAACCGAGCCCGCCTACTGCGAGGAGTTCTTCGGACCGATGGCGCTGCTCACCCGGTTCAGCGATTTCAGCGCGGCCCTTGACGAGGTCAACGAAAGCCGTTTCGGCCTCCAGGCGGGCGTGCTCACCCGCGACATCTACCGGGCGCACCAGGCCTGGGACACGCTCGAAGCGGGCGGCGTGGTCATCGGCGACGTGCCCTCATGGCGCGTTGATCACATGCCCTACGGCGGCGTGAAGGACAGCGGCCTCGGCCGCGAGGGCATCCGTTACGCCATTGAGGACATGACAGAGATCCGGCTCATGGTCCTGCGCACCCCGCCGCACGCGGTGAAATAGCGACGGTCAGGATCAACAGGAAACGATAGAGAGGGGGCCGGCAGTGGCTTTCCCGTTAAGTATTCTTTCATAATGGGCGGGGAACAGATCCACAGCGTAACAGGCGGACGAACCGTCCAGGGCCAACCAATCGAAGTCGGACAGGCATCGCCACAATTTCGAGGAACTGCAATGGAACATCTGGACACAGACTACGTGGAGCGGCTTGTCGCCCGGCTGGGGCGCATCGCGCCCGACGCGGTGCCGCGCTGGGGTGTGCTCCGGCGCAACACGCTGATCGAGCATCTTGTCTGGGTGGTGCTCCATTCGATGGGACGATCAAAACAGATGCCCTTTTACGGAAACTGGATTACGGTGCACGTTCTTGGACCGCTCTTTATGCGCGGTCTCATCCCCGTCCCCAAGAACATCCAGATCCCAAAGAAGCTGCGGGAAAAGGGCGTCACGATGCGCGAACCGGGCGACCTGAACACCCTGCGGCGCCTGCTGGAGGAGTATCTGAACCTGGTGCAGGCCGATGAGCTGCGGCCCGCCCCGCATCCGTTGTTCGGCGACATCGGCGTAGACGGCTGGGACCGCATTCACGTTCGCCATTTCGGGCATCACCTGCGGCAGTTCGGGGTGTAGCAGGGGGATTGGGAACCATTAATTGGGAATTGGGGATGAAACAGCGTAGTGTGGGGGCTCTTCTTTGGCCGCACTTGCTTGTCGATTGTCCTGCTGAACCTCTTCGATAACATGGCTGAAATCTCTGGATGGCAACATGAAGACCCTTTGCTCTTGGTCGGTATTCTTCTGGATACTGATCCGGTACCTGTTCTGGCGCGCCGGACTGCTGCGCCGCCGGCCGGAGTTTACCGACCGTCCGAAAGACATCGCCCTGGTCGCGGGCCACATGTTCCGCTGGAAACGGCGGGTGCGCGTGGTGAACGGTGACCGTTGCCCCGGGCAGGGTCCGGCGGTGTTTGTGGCGAACCACCACAGGCTGGACGACCCGATTGACCTGTGGCCCGGCATCCATTGGGGTTCACGGGAGGGGATCGTCCCGTGCTTCGTCATGCGCGACGATTTCTTCCGCGGATTCCCCTGGAACTGCCTGCCCTTCAATTTGAACCACCTGTGTGGAATGACCGGCGCCGTGCTGATCTCCCGTGACCGGTTGCGCCCGACCCAGTTGCGGCAAATGATTGAGAGACTGGGCAGGCCCGGGTCGCTGGTCCTGTTCCCCGGGCGCACCCGCAGCCGGACCGGGGCATGGTTTGAATACCGCGGCGAATTCACGGAACCGGGCTCGGCCGCATTCATCATCAACCACACACAGCGCCGCCATCCGGGGCTGCGCATTCCCGCCCTGCCCGTGGCGCGAACCTGGCATCCCGTGCGCAACACGTCCGCGGTTGTGTTTGGCGAACCGCTCTATCTGGCGGAGGATGCCGACCGGGAGCTTCAGCGCGCGCTGGACTGCGAACTGCTGACGCGGGTGGGCGGGCTGGTGGAGGTGCATGCGGTGCACCTGACCGCGCTGCTGCTGTATCTGCACACATTGCACGGCGGCGGAGCGCTGCTGCCGGAGTCGTTCTTTGTCTCGGCGGCGGAGCGGTGGCGCCGTGATGCTCCCCACACGCACAGTGACCCGGCACTGCTGGCGGATCCCGCGAACGAAATGGCGGCGGCCCTGCGGCATCTTGCCGTCACGGGGGCAGTAAAGACGCGGAACGGCATGGTCACCGCCGACACCGCCGTCATCCTGTCAACGCCGGACTGGCAAAACAACTACCGCAGCCGCAATCCGGTAAAGTACTGGACAAACCAGATCATTCACCTGCCCGCCGTGATTCAGTGGGCGGAGGAGGCGGTCATGGCGGGGAGACTGCGGGACACTCCGTCCCTCTGAGAAACAGCGGCGAACAGGCGCGCATCACTTCCCCAGGAATTCCTTGTGTTTGCAGTAGCGGTTGGCGCATTCGCGGCAGTGGTTCTCGAAATCCGGAGGGGCGGCGTCCGGGTCCACCGCATAGCGGCGCAACGTCCTCATGCGTTCGCCGTTCCATATTTCCCCGAAGGTCTGGTCGAGAATGTTGCCGACCCGCCATTCACTCCGGCAAATCAGGCAGCAGGGAAACACGTCGCCGTTCGCATTGACAATAAATGAATCCCACATCTGCCGGCATTCCGTGTGAATACCCCCCCCTCCCGTCATCGAAACGCTCGTGACCGGTGTGTCGCCGTACTTCTGCTTCATAGACTCGGCAATCCACATGTCGCGCTCTTCCTCGGGGAATCCGAAGTGCTCATCGAGCAGGAATTCCACGCCGCACTCTGCCGCCAGAGCGCGGGCCTGCTCCACCTCGTGCTCGTTGAAACGGTTGAGCAGCATCTTGTAGAACACGCGGGGCGTGTCGCTTCCGAGTCGTTTCTTCGCCGCTGACAACCGCTTCAGGTTGCGAATGACCCGCGAAAAGTCGCCGCCCCGCCGGTACTGTGAATAACTCTCCTGCGAGGCTCCGTCAACACTTGCGCAAAGCTCGTCGAGCCCGCTGCCCACAAGATCCTCCAAGAATTCATCCTCAAACTCGCGGAGACTCATGTTCGAATGAATCCCGGTAAAGATCCCGTTCTCCCTGAAAAAGCGGATATAGGAGGTCAAATGCCTGTTGATGAGGGGCTCGCCCCAATTGTAAAGCGCCACCCGTTCAAAGTACCCGAGCGGAAGCCTGGCCGTGATCCGCTTGAACACATCGGGCGTGAGAAGGTCGGGCCGCAGATTGGACCAGCCCGTGGTAGTGGGGCAGATGGGACACTTCAGGTTGCACGCGGGAATGGGGTCAAGAAAGAGATTCCGCGGAAAACTGCGCAAAACTGCCGCATGTTCGCGTATTTCCAGTTCGTTAAGCCCGGCATTTCTCTGCTTGACGCAAACGCGGTGCAGTCTGAAATGCTCACGGATGTGCCGAATGCGATTGGGACGGCCAAGGAGCCGGCAGGCTTTCAGCAGCAGGTCTGTAATCATAATCCTCCTCCGGATCATTTCGGTCGAAGAGCGCCCGGTCTCGCCTTCCTCGTGGCACTTGAATTGATTCTGTCACAGGCGGGAATGTGCCCGCAAGATCCCGGTCGCACCGAATGATCGGGACGGGGTGCCCACCAAGAATGTGGACACCCAATCCGGACTCTTTGTTCGGCGAAATGCGCTCTCTCCCGTCTTTCCCGCGAAGGTGGGGATCCAGTCCCACCAAGGGCCCGCACGCGCGGAGCACTGGTTCCCCGCTTTCGCCGGGATGAGAGAGAATGAGATTTCAGTGTTACGACGTCCTTGGAAGACTTCTTTCGTGGAGATGGGGGAGGGTACGATTTCAGCATTGCGCCATTCCTGGAAGGACCCACAGGCAGGGAGGAAAACACGACCGGGCTCATGGTAACATTTGAAAACGCACACGGGCCGGGGGCGTCCGGGGTAGGCGCATAAGTCTTGTGGGAACAGGGCAGGCTGGGATTCTGCAAAGGTCTTGGAGGGATGATGTCGCCGCGAACGCACGACAGGGTAAAATCCTTGACCGCTCGGCGGGGCGGTGTCTTCACGATTCTGCCGGGACTGTTGCTGGCAGCCGTCGGCGCGGTATTGCTCGCCTGTCTGGGAGAGGGTTGGGTCCATTGGCTGGCCTACCTCCTGGTAGCGGTGCTGGCCTCACCCTCGTTCTGCTTGTGCGCCCTTTTGATCCATGCGGTCACCGTGCCGTTCCCCACGGTGTTCATTTACCCCGTCACCTGCGCCGATGCCGGGGTTGCGGTCCTTGCGCTTGTCTGGTTGTGGGCGGGCAGGCTGGGCAGGGAAGACGGCCGTCCGGCGGCTCCCATAACGCTGTTCCACAGGCTTGCCCGGCCCTCCATTGCATGCGCATATGCGATGTTGCTGTGCTGGACGCTGTTGCGGGATACCTCGGTCGTGCAGGGCCTGTCGTTGATCTGGATTGTTGCGCTCGTTCACAGGGCTAACCCGTCCCTTCATGCGCCTCTTCGCCCTTTCTTGGGCAGCGGCATGATGGTCAATCTAGCGGTACTTGCGGTGTCCGTGGTGTGCGCCGCCCTGCTGCTGGAGGGCGGGGCGAGGCTGGCTTTTGGTCCGCCCAAAGGGGATGACGCGCTGTGGATTCCCGACTCGGAATACCTTTTCCTGCTCAACCCTGGCGCAGAGGCGACACAAACGGTGCCTCTTTCCGCCAAACAGGAGAGGAAGATCACCTATAGAATCAGCCGCCAAGGATTCCGGGATCGTGAGTTTCCGGACAAGGCGCCGGGAGAGACCCGGATTCTCCTTCTTGGGGACTCGTTCACGATGGGGCATGCCGTGGGCCAGGACAACACCATAGCGAAGAAGCTCGCCCGGCTCTACCGTCCGCACGGCCCGGGGCGGATCTCGGTCATCAATGGCGGCATGAACGGCGCCGGACCGTTGCAGGAGCTTGGGATGCTTGAGAGGCGTGGTCTCGCCCTGAAACCGGACTGTGTCGTGCTGCAATTGTTTCTCCTGAATGACTTTGACGACTGCCTGATGACCGTGGACAAGGCGCAGCAGACCTTCTTCGAGTACTTTCACGAGATTGTCAACAACCTGCGCAGGGCAAACGTCTTTCCCGAACGCCAGGAATATCTGCTGCGCATCCACTCCGCGGCGTATTACCAGCTTGAATGCGCCACGGCATTCAAGCCTTGGGCGGCCAGGTTTCTGTCGGCTTGGAGGTTTGCGCCGGCAGCCCCCGTTTCAGATGTTGCCCTCTTCGCCGACGCCCCGGAGTTTTCACCCATCGTTGATGTCAACAGGACGGACTGGTACCCGGATCTGTGCGAGGGTGTGGACCTCCTTGTCGATTATGTTGAAAGGATGCACACGCTGTGCGCCCAAAGAAACGTGCCTTTTGCCGTCTATTGCACGCCCGAATATCACGAGCTGGGCGACGACGCATGGGCGCTCCTCTCGCAGGGAACACGGGGCCAGTTTGCGTCGGAAAGGTATCGCGCCATCAAGATTGTCGAGAAACGGCTGGGTGAAAAAGGCATCACCACCTTTTCCGTGACGGACGCATTGGAACACCAGGCGGCCTCCCTCGGCATGGGAAAGCTGTACTATCTGCTTGACGGTCATCTCACCCCGAAAGGGAATGAGGTGATTGCGGGAAGAATTCACGAATTTCTGGTCGCGGCCGACCTCTGCCGGTAAGCCACACGAAGCGTAAACACGGCGCGCAGTGGCCGCCTGCCAAAATCCGCCCTCGCCCCCCGGGCAGGGCAATGCCGTCAGGTGCCTGCAATGGTTTCCCGGGAAGATGGCGCCGTGCCGGAAGAACGCCTGCGGCAAAGATAGATCACTTGGCTGTCCAGGGGGATCTGGTGGCGGATGGCCTCTTCGTGGCTGATCACGTCCAACGGAAAAACCTCCTCGTATTCCATACCCTCAAGTCGCTGCTTGAAATCGTTCGGAGAATACCCGCGCACTTGGTCGAACTGGTCGGGATCGGGCGCCGAATTCGACCGTCTCAGGCCACCCCATCATGAAGGGCACCATGATTACCGCAGTGCCTTCTTCCTTAAGCACGCGCATAAGTTCGGCGATGCCCCCGCGGTCATCGAACGCGTGCTCAAGGACGTGCAGGCAGAAGATGCCGTCAAGGCTCCCTCCCATGAACGGCGGGAACTGCGTATCGGCCTGAACGCCGGGATGGCCGCGCCCCGTGAATATGTGTCGCGCATAGTCGGTGGCGACGCAGCGCAGGCCCGGCCGTAACTCGACGAAGCGGGCTGTTCTGGAGCGTGAACAGTCAGTACGCGATGACTAGCCTTTCCTCGGCATTGCCTGCAGGTACAGCCACTCGCAACCACGCTTGAACGTCTGCCGCATACCCCGTTCCCGAACGTTTTCGACCAGTTTCCCCGCCATTTCCAGGGGCGTGGGACGGCGCAGCCGAAGCGCCAGCAGCAACCGGTCTGCAACAGATCTAATCATGGTCCCCTCTTCGGGCGTCGACGATGCGGCCAGTTGCCCAAGCGCGTCCAAGAACACGGATAAGACGGGACCGGAGGTGTTCCTGAGGTCATAATCGTTTGAGATGAGCACATCGCCCCGAAGTCCCAGTTCATCCTGAAGTTCAAGAAGCCTTCGCATTCTAACCCGGCGCACCCCGAAATCATTCTCATGACCCCGCGTGCGCCAGTGATGCATGTCACGCCCTTCAACGCCGTACGCATCCCGCAGATCAAACAGATCGGAGAAGGCCAAGGCGAACGTGTTGACGTTGAGTATCGCATCAATATGCCGCCTGTTCTTCCGCACGAACTCTAGCGTCTCCTCGAAGTGCGTCTCCGTCTCGGTGGGAAAGCCGACGATGAAGTTGACCTCCGTCCGGATACCCGCATTGTGGCACTTCCGGAGAAACTCCGACGCCATCGCGGGGTTGTGACGTTTCCTCATGCCTGCGAGCGTTGCCGCCGAACCGCTCTCAATGCCTATGAATGCCACGCTAAACCCTGATTTCCGCATGAGCGAAAGCAGCTCGTCGGGCATGGACGGACGCACCACCATGTTTCCGCTGTAGTCAACTTTCAGGCCCCTTCGGATGATTTCCTCCGATTTCTCGCGCAGAATTGCGTAATCGCCGTTGTGCAGCGCATCGTAGTAGGGGAAATGTTCGACGCGAAAGTGTGACGACAGGTACTCCAACTCGTCCACCTGGTTGATCGCGGAACGGGAACGATGTCCCGGAAACATGTGCCGCTCTGAACAGAACACGCACTTCCCAAGACATCCGCGGGATCCGACCAGGCCCAGGTACTGTTTGGTGTAGAGACTGTGGTCCACCTCGCTATAACGAGGCCACGGAATGGTGTCTAGGTCGGCGACGAACGGACGCTCGCGGTTAAGTTTCCAGCCGTGTTCCGTGGGGAGATAGAGCCCTGCAACCTCCTGCAAACGGCCAAACCCTTTCTCCATCACCTCGCAGATCAGATCTTCCCCCTCCCCACTGCAAATGGCATCCACTGCGCCGGACGGCACCCTGTTCGTCAGATCCAGCACATGTACGCCATGTCCCCCGAAGACAATCTTGCGGCGGGGAAAACGGTTTCGAATCCTCTCCGCCAGCACGCCCGCACTTCTTAGGCTTGTCATCGTCGTGCTGAACGCAATGACCGATCCCTGTATCTCCTCCAGGTCCACGAGGTACGAAAGATAGTCGAAGTCGCCGCGCGTCCAGGCGTTGAAAAAGGCTGGCTCTTCCCAGTGTTGGGCAAATCCCAAACGCTCGCACAGGCGAAACAACTGGATGTTATAGTCCAGGAACTGTACTTTAAAGCCCCTTTGTCTCAATGACTCACAAAGGAAAGCGGGGCCTGTCCACGGAACAGTGGTGCTCCACATGGGTGGCATAATCAGCGTGATGTCACAGGCTTTGTCGTGCATCATCGGCGTGTCCCCTCACTTGCATGGGAACTACTGTAGCACATGATATGCCCGGAATTTCCTTCCTCCCGTGAATCCGCCGACATCCGGCCAGCTTTGACCAACCGGCCGCGTCGCTGGACTCGCCCGGTCCCGCCTTTGTGGCCGCTTGCGCCGGGTTGCCTCCTTTGAGGTCCTGCAAGGTGATAGAAGACCTGGCCAGGATACCGCCTGAAACTTCCCCCGGAACGGCTGTTCAATGCTTTCGGGCTGGACCGCACCGCAACGCACGCCCAGGACCTCCGCCAGACTGTTCGCACCCGTTAAGCGCTGTCAACCGTTTTATCTGCTCATTCCGTACGTTCAATGCCTAGGCCAACGTCTCCGGCAACGGTCACAGCATGGACGGTGCCCAATCCTTCTGCAACGCGCCGCGCCTCCAGAAGATCGGCGCACACGCCGAACATCGTGGGCCCACTGCCGCTCATGGCCGCGGCAAGACACCCGGCCTCAAGGAGTCGCACCTTGATCTCGGCCAGTATGGGATGCATGTCGAAAACCGGGCGCTCCATGCGGTTGAACACCACCCCCGCGATATCGCCGGCGGCAAGCGCGTCGATGGCGCGCCTGAATGACTTTGTCCGTCCAGCAAAAGACGGTTCCGCATTCTTTTCGAGCAGGGGATGGTTGTAGGCCTGGGCGGTGCTGACGGCCAGCAGTGGATGGACAAGCACATACCACCACGGCTGCGGCGTGTGCAGCGGGGCGAGTTCCTCGCCGCGAAGGGTGCCCGCCATGAGCCCGCCTGTGAGGCAGTAGGGCACGTCCGAGCCCAGTTCGAGTGCGAGTTTTTGCAGCCGCGCCGCGCTCAACCCCAGATCCCACAGGGCATTGAGCCCAACCAGGGCGGCTGCGGCGTTGCCCGACCCGCCGGCAAGCCCGGCGGCGATGGGAATGTTCTTGTCGAGATGAATGGCGGCACCTCGGGAACAGCCCGTATGTTCGCGCAGCAGGGCGGCGGCGCGGCACACGAGATTGGTGTCGCCCGTTTCCAAACCGGGCCGGGAACAGGTCAGCGTGACGTGACTGGAGGGATCATCCGCGAACAAAAGTTCATCGCTCAGGCTGACGGTCTGAAAAATGGTCTCGATGTTGTGATAACCGTCCCGGCGGCGGTTCAGCACATCCAAATACAGGTTTATCTTTGCGTGCGATTTGAACAGCATGGCGCAATGATACGACAGCACCGGGCGGGAGATACAACATCGAAGGACGAAGGACAAAGGGCGAATAGTGAAGGGGGTGTCCCCGGGCAGCGGCATAAAGCCGGGAACGGATTGTTTATGTGATAAAATGAACTATTGTGGGACGCGAAACAGAAACGCGAGGAAAATTGAGCCTTTTGAAGGAGTGATTTGTGATGTCCTCTGCCAGTTACGACGCCACCATCATCATGCCGCCGATGTGGCACATCCGCGAACCCTGGACCGCGCCCGCCTACATCTGCGAGGCGCTGCGCGCCACGGGCTACCGGGTACAGTTCCTTGACTACAATGTGCGGCTGCACCGCCTGTGCGAGAAACTGGGTTATGCCTTTCTTTGGGAGGACGGCGGCTTCTTCAAGACCTGGTGCGGCACCGATTTGAACTACTTTGCGCACCTGTTTGATCTGGACGAGATCGCGGGGGCCGTCATCGGCATCAGTTGCACGCAGACGAGCTGGGCCTTCGGCGGCGAGCTGGGCCGCCTGATCCGCGCGCGTTTCCCGCAGCGCAAAATCATCTTTGGCGGGCATTCGGTGTACTTTCCCGAGGAGGCTTCCCGCATCCCGACCGATGCGGCGGACGCCATCTGCAAGGGCGAGGGGGAGCACACCATCTGCGAGGTCATGGAACGGGGATTTGGCGAGATTGGCGACATTGCCGGGGTCTATGTGCCCACCGCGAAGGGGTGGCAACTGACCCGTGAGCGCCCGCAGGAAAAACAGCTTGACACGCTTGCCTGGCCGCGATTTGACGGCATAAACCTGGACGACTACGGCAAACACTTCCTGCCGCTCATGGGGGCGCGCGGCTGCATCGGCCGCTGCGAATTCTGCCCGGACCGGTACCGGACCCCGGGCTTTCGCACACGTTCGGCAATGAACCAGGTGGACGAGCTGGAGTACCTGAGCGGCGCGTTTGACGTGGAGCACTTCCCCTACAACGACCCCCTTATGAACGGCCACGTCGGCGTGCTCACGGAGAAGGCGCGGGAAATTCTACGGCGCGGGCTCAAGGTGCAGTATGGCGGGAACATGATGGTGCGGGCGGAAATGCCCGACGATCTCTTCCCGCTGCTGCGCAAGTCGGGGATGTCAGTGGCGCTTGTGGGCATTGAAAGCGGCAGCGCCGCCACGCTCAAGGACATGCACAAGCGGCACACCCCGGAAATGGCGGCAGCGTATTTGAGGAACCTTCACACGGCGGGGATCAAGACCGAGGTCAATTTCATCCTCGGTTATCCGTCGGAGACGGAGGCGCATTTCGAGGAAACCTGCCGCTTCGTGCGGGACAACCGCGAAAACATCGACGCGGTGATCAGCATCATGCCCTGCCTGATTCAGCCGTCCGATCTGTATGACCACCGTGAAGAGTACGGAATAGAAATGGAGAGCCCCACAAGCTATTTCACGTGGTGGAACAGGGATCGCAGCAACACCTATGAAATACGGCTCAACCGCGTGGAGCGCTTCCGGAGGATGTGCGAGGACCTGCACCTGCTCGAAGACCATGTCATGAGCGACACGCTTCCCGGCGCCGACCACACGCCCCCCATCCCGTCCAAATTCCTGCGCGAGTACCGGACACTGCTGGCGGACACGCCGGATTTCTGTGAAGAGGAACGCCGCCGCCACCAGGCGGCGGCGGAGCGGCTTGAGGCATACGTCCGCGCCAGCACCCCGAGAACCACGCCGCTTTACCTCTTGTCCAAGGCGTTCAAGAGCGCAAGGCGGTACGGACTCAGGACGGCGGCAAAGCGCGGGAGGGAATGGATCGAACTCCACCGGCGCTGAACCTGCGGAACGGGCTTATCCACAGGACCGTCGTGGATTTACGTTGCCGCTTTACGGGGTTATTCGGACTCTTTCTCGTCGGTTTCCTTGTTGAACGCCTCGAAGGTGCTCAGGAAGGAATCGGCGCCGGAGTCAAGCGCGTCCATCATGGCGTCGAAGATGTTCGGGAGGCTGCCCGACTTCTCGATCATGATCTCGACGGACACGGTGACGATGTTTTCCTCGGTCATGAACACCTTGGCGCAGGCAATTTCGGCGTTGACAACGTTTGCGGCGCAGAGGGCCAGGGCGACGCCGTCCTCGACAACTTCCATGATTTCGCAGCTAAGGGCCACGAACTCGGGGCCTTCACCGTCGCACTCGGCGCTCAGGGTGTAGGTGTTGCCGTTGAGCTCGAAATCGATGAAGCCCTCCTCATCAAGCTGGACCTCGGTTCCGCGCGTTTCAAGAAAGGCCACATAGGCTTTGGCCGTCATATTCTCTGCCATGGCTTGGTCTCCTTTTGTGGCCCGGGCCTGACGCCCGCACCGTGACGATCATTTGACAATCATACAGCATAACAAGAGCGCCGGGACACGATCTTCCATCTCCCGGCGCCCAATTCCTCGACTGCGGGGCGGTTGAGCGGGACGCCCCGGCATGATTAAACAGTCTTCCTAGACGGAGCGCTGCTTGGCCTTGACGCGGGCCGACTTGCCGACGCGGTCGCGCAGGTAGTACAGCTTGGCGCGGCGCACCTGCCCCTCGCGGGTAACCTCGACCTTTTCCACGCGCGGGGAGTGCAGCGGGAACACGCGCTCGACGCCCTCGCCAAAGGCGACGCGCCGGACGGTGAACGTGGCGCTGGGGGCTTCGGCGTTCTTACGCGCGATGACCACGCCCTCAAACACCTGGATGCGCTCTTTTTCGCCCTCAACAATGCGGAAATGCACGCGGACGGTGTCGCCCACATTGAACTTGGGCAGTTTTTCCGCCGCCTTTGCGGTCT